>JAZNLD010000192.1:0-6086 GCA_045578925.1 Clostridia bacterium | reverse complement strand
AAAAGGCAAACTGATAATAACAGAGCCTAAAACAAAAGACTCCGTACGAAGTATAATACTACCGCAAAATATACTGGACATCCTAAAAGAATACAAGAAGACAGTCGATTCCGAGTGGATGTTCCCATCACCAAGAGTCGAAGGAATGCCAAGAGATCCATCAGCGGTATATCACCAAATGCAAGTGGTATTAGAACGAGCTGAATGCAAAAAGGTCCGATTCCATGACCTACGGCACACATTCTCCACAACCGCAGTAGCCAACGGAATGGACATCAAAACACTATCCACCATACTCGGACACATATCAAGCAAAACAACAATAGACATATACCTACATAGTACAGACGAAATGAAAAAGAATGCCGCAGACAAAATTAACGCACGATTCAGCATGGGAAAAGACACAGACGAGAATGTACAAGCAGATAGCGAGCAACCACCGCAGGAGACAAAATTCGAGCCTAAAAAGGGCAAGATGCGAAAGCCCGGTACAGGATGCATCAGCAAAATAAACGACCACCTATACGAAGGCAGATATTCGCCAAAGGATGCCTACGGCAAACGAATGGCAAGAAACATATATGCCAAGACAGAGGAAGAATGCGAAATCGAACTCGCAAAACTCATAGTGAAAATGAAAGCCGAAATAGCAGCCCAAAAAGCCGAGCTTAGAATGGCATAATAAAACAAAAACGGCACGGACATAAAATTCGTGCCATAGCTTTTGGGCGTATTAAATTTTGATACGGTGTAAACAAAGAAAAGACTATTGTTGATTGTTGTAAGAAATAGTTCTGTTTTTAGCTTCATCTATAATCAAACAAACTCCTTCAATGCAAGAAAAATCAGATTTCATATCTTCTGTAATTAATCCATATTTACATGCAAGAGATGCAATAAATGATAGTAATTTCTCAAATTTTGCTTGATTTTGAGAAAAGAAGGCTATTTGCAAAAGGACAGAATAAAACATTATTTTATCATAATTAAAACAATATGTTGCATGCCTTTCTTCTACATCGATAGGGACTCTACAAGAAGGTGGTAGCATTAATGATATTGTATTTATAAAATCAATGACACTATTCTCGTTGTATACATCTTCAAATGCCTGAAGGTGTTCTTTTTTTGTGCGAATTTTTTCATACAGAACAAGTTCTTCTTTGGTCAAATTTAAATTACTCAGCTCTTTTAAAGCATATCGATTACTATATTCTATAAAAAAATTCTTTGATAACGGGAATCTATCAATAACAGATTGATATTCTGCTTTAGTAAATAAACAACATTTGATGCCACCAGGAGATTTATTGTTGTAATGAATAAAACCTTCCCCCTTGTGTGCTAAATCAAGCCTGAGATAATACGAGTCGAAATTTTCATAGCTATATAGAATTTGTAATCTAGTTGTATTTTCATGCTTCCCACGAACTTTCGGGTTAATCTGATTATGTGGTGACAAAATATTCGACTGCACAGAAATTATTCTTGCGTTTTGGATAATTTCCAAAAGGTAGCCATACATTTCATTTGAAATAGCTTTGATTTTATCATCCATAAAAACAGAATGTTTAATAATTTGTACAATAGTAATTAAATATAAAGAGTTCACTCTTGTAATGAATTCGTAACTGATAGTACGATATAAAAAGGGGAGATATCTTCTATCAAAAACATCTTGTTGGTCATACGATAGAAAAGACATTAACAAATTTAGTTGACTTTTGGGTTGATAATCACTACTATTAAACACATTGAATTCTAAAGTGAAAAAATTATGTGCCATACATTCAAAGGTTGCAATTGTTGCATTTATACAATCAAATTCCCCAATGCAACTTTGAAATATATTATAATTATTTAGTATTGCATCGTATGAGGTATCATCTGAGATTTTGTCAATGTTCTTGTATATAAAATACAATCTAACTATTGCACTAAATAAGTCAGCATTTTTTATTTGTTTTTGATTGCAGTATTTTTCTCCAATTTTTATTATTTCTGCGGGCATCACTCCATTTGTGCAATAATTTATTGCTTTATAAAGTAGTTTGTAGTCTACACAAAGAAGTGCAGCAATTTCTGAAATGTCATCGTCATTTATTACAGAAGTGTGACTGTGACTAAAAGAAATTGCCATGCTATATATTGTTTTTTCGTAATTAGTTAAGTTTCCGTCAAAAAATACATCTGATGTCAAAGTTTGCACCTGCAATTCTACTTGAAATAATTACAGTAAATTTTCAAGATAGTTGCAAATTTCTAATTGCATAATGCGTAATGTAAAAATTATTAGATTTCAAAAGACAAAAAGTCATCTTTTCCTTTGAAGCGCTTTTTTACGTGGCCAAAATTTAGAGTTTCCAAACAAAACAAAAACCTCAGAAACCGCTTTGTTACTGAGATTTTGATGGTCGGAGTGGCGGGACTTGAACCCGCGGCCTCTTGCTCCCGAAGCAAGCACGCTACCAAACTGCGCTACACCCCGCTATTAAATTTTCATATTTTTTCGTGTCTGTGGGATAACATGTGGTCAAAACTTGTTTGACCACATGTATTTTATTTTCTTAGTCGCCATAAGAGGCGATGTTAAAGGGTTTGTCGGGGTTCGGTGGTTTGCGAATGAATTGGTTATCGCAATGTCCCGAACGAAGCACGCTACCAAACTGCGCTACACCCCGAAATCTATTCAAGATACCTATGTATTATACTATCTAAATCAGTGTAAGTCAAGAAAATTTTTGACAGATTTGACTTTGCTTTTTTCGCGTGATATACTTTAGTGAAGATACTTATATAAGGGTGTTTTATATGATTGTTAAGATAAATACAGGTACTCTTTGCGGACTTGAGGGAAAAAGCGTCATCGTCGAAGCCGATTTTTCAAACGGCCTTCCGTCGTTTGATGTTGTCGGACTTCCCGATGCAACCGTAAAGGAATCGAAAGAACGCGTGCGTGCCGCACTTAAAAACAGTGGGTTTGAGTTTCCGCCAAGGCGTGCGGTAATCAACCTCGCCCCTGCAGACCTTAAAAAAGAAGGAACACAGTTTGACCTTCCCATTGCCGTTTCCATAATGGCAGGAACAGGGCAGATGCGCGGTGATTTTCAGGACTGTATGTTCATCGGTGAACTTGGGCTTTCAGGCGAACTTCGCGCGATAAATGGTGCATTGTCACTCGTTTCGTCGGCGAAGCAGTATGGAATAAAGAAGGTTTTCGTACCCGTGGACAATGCCGAGGAAGCCGCCCTTACTCAAGGAGTGGAAATTTACGGTGCGGAGTCTTTGCGTGATATTTTTATGCATTTTTCGGGCGAAAAACAGCTTGAACCTACAATGTGCAATGTTGAAGCGATTTTTGCTGATTCATCACATTATGACATCGACTTTTCCGATGTGCGCGGACAACTTGGTCTGCGTCGCGGTATAGAGCTTTGTGTCAGCGGTGGTCATAACCTTCTTTTTATAGGAACTCCCGGCAGCGGTAAATCGATGCTTTCACAGCGAATTCCGACAATTCTGCCTGATATGTCACTTGAAGAGGCTATTGAGGTCACAAAAATATATTCTGTTGCAGGTGCACTTGACAGTAATACAAACCTTATTGCAAAAAGGCCGTTCCGTTCGCCGCATCACAGTGCAAGTGCGGTAAGCATTATCGGAGGCGGTGCGAAGGCAAAACCCGGTGAAATATCGCTTGCCCATAACGGCGTTTTGTTCCTTGACGAGTTTCCGGAGTACCGCAAGGATGTTATCGAATCCATGCGTCAGCCTCTCGAGGATAAGAAGATAACAGTAACGCGTGCGAATGCATCATATACATATCCGTGTAACACGATGCTCGTCGTGGCGCTCAACCCTTGCAAATGTGGTCACTATGGTGACGGCACAAACCGTTGCCGATGCAGTGAAACCGATGTCAGACGCTATCTCGGAAAAATCAGCGGCCCGATGCTTGACAGAATTGATATTCAGCTTGAGGCATCACCCGTCAAGTATGCCGACCTTAAGGCGATGAAGGGTGAAAGCTCGGCAGAAATCAAAAAGAGAGTCAACATTGCCCGCGAAATCCAGAAAGAGCGTTATAAGAATGACGGAATAATGACAAATGCCCAGCTTTCAGGTTCGCTCATTGAAAAATACTGTGTAATCGGTAAAAACGAGAGTGAACTTCTTAAAGGGGCGTTTGACTCGCTTGGCCTTACTGCGAGAGCGTACACAAGAATTCTCAAGGTAGCGCGCACAATCGCAGATTGTGACGGACGCGATAATATAAATGAAATGGATATTGCCGAGGCTATCGGTTATCGTAGTCTTGACAGAAAATATTTTGGTTGATATTGACATATATTTAATATATATGATAAAATATAGGCCATTGTTTTAATAAATTCGGAGGTAAACTTATGTCTAATGAAAATAGAGGAAGTTTTACAGGAAAAATAGGATTTGTTCTCGCCGCTGCAGGAAGTGCGGTTGGTCTTGGTAACATCTGGAGATTCCCTTATCTTGCAGCAAAATATGGTGGTGGTGTATTTCTTCTTACATACCTCCTTCTTGCGGTAACATTCGGTTTTGCACTTATGACTGCTGAAATCGCACTCGGCAGAAAGACAGGTCTCAGTGTAGTTGGTGCATTTACTAAACTTAATAAGAAATATTCATTTCTTGGCTATCTTGCGGCGATCGTGCCCGCTATTATCCTGCCTTATTACTCTGTAATCGGCGGTTGGGTAACAAAGTATTTTGCTGCGTTTGTATCAGGAAATGGTACAGCTGCAACTGCGGATGAATACTTTGGAAGCTTTATTTCACATTCAACACAGCCTGTAGGTTGGTTCTTCATTTATATCGGCATTACTGCTCTTGTAGTTCTTTTTGGTGTTGAAAAGGGCGTTGAAAAGGTGAGCAAGATTATGATGCCCGTACTTATCGTTCTTTCTATTGTGATTGCAGGTTATTCGCTCACAATTCCCGGTGCGCTTGATGGCGTTTTGTACTATATTAAGCCCGACTTTACAAAATTTTCTGCAGGAACAGTTCTTTCTGCTATGGGACAGCTTTTTTATTCAATGTCGCTTGCTATGGGTATTATGATTACCTACGGCTCATATATGAAAAAGGATGTAAGCATTGAAGGATCCACAGCACAGATTGAATGCTTTGATACAGGTATCGCATTCCTTGCAGGTCTTATGATTATTCCTGCTACATTCGCATTTTCAGGAGGTTCTCCCGAAGCACTCGGTAAGGGCCCTGGTCTTATGTTCGCAACACTTCCCAAGGTTTTTGAAACTATGGCAGGTGGTCATGTAATCGGCGCACTTTTCTTTCTTCTGGTGCTTTTTGCGGCGCTTACATCATCAATTTCGCTTATGGAAACTGTTGTTTCTATCGTATGTGATAAGCTTGGCTGGAAAAGAAAAATTGCCTGTGCGGCAGTATTCGTGTTCTCAATTGTAATGGGACTCCTTTCCTGCTTCGGTTACAGCATCTGGAGTGGCGTAACAATTATAGGAATGCAGATGCTTGATTTCTTTGATTTCATAACAAACAGCGTGATAATGCCTATCGTTGCGTTCTTTACCTGTATTTTTATCGGCTATGTTATAAAGCCCTATGCTATTATAGAAGAAGTGGAACTTACAGGAAGATTCAAGAAAAAGGCGCTCTTCACATTTGTAATCAAGTATCTTGCACCTATCTGCATTATCGCGATTCTCATTTCATCAGTGCTTGATGCATATATTGGAATTTTCTGATCTATTGTTTATAAAATGTTCATAGTTTGATAAAATTTTATCAGTATTTGTACTATATACTTGACTCAGAAACCAACAAGGAGGTATTTGTATGAATAACGAATTCGAAAATAACATCCCTGAAGAGCTTGTGAATAATGAGCCTGATATAGTAGTCGAGGCAGAACTTCCGAGCGATGATGAAATCGTGCAGGAAGCTACAGCAGAGGAAACCTTGTTCGCACAGGAAAGTATACAGGAAGAAAAAACCGAACCCAAAAAGAAAAGTGTGTGGCCAAAAGTCGTTGCACTTTCTCTTGTTGCAGGAATAGTTTTCGGTGC
>JAZNLD010000191.1:0-1500 GCA_045578925.1 Clostridia bacterium | reverse complement strand
AACTTTGACCGCTGCGCCATAATTGACTCGCTGAATCTTCCGCAGGAAGCGCTCGGGCTCGGAGCCCCTTCCCCAAAGGGTCAGGTTTTCGAATCCCCCATTTCGGGGAAATAAAACAGGCACCCGCTGATGCGAATGCCTGCCTGAATGGCGTGCTTGAAGGGATTCGAACCCCTGACCCTTTGGTTCGTAGCCAAATACTCTATCCAACTGAGCTACAAGCACAAATTTATTTGTTTTTCAAATGCATTGACTATAATAACATACATTTTTTGAAAAAGCAAGCATTATTTTTATTTTTTTCAAAAAAGGATGAAACACCCACCAAAAAAGCACACACTTGACAAAACAAAAAAGTGTGTTATAATGTACGCGTGGTAGTATGTAAACCACGATTTTTAAAAATTAAAGGAGTGATTGTCCTAATGGACGCCCGAAGTAGTTTGCCGATTTTTGTATTGATTCTGATTGTGCTGATTGCACTCAGTGCGTATTTTTCCGCATCAGAGACAGCGTTCTCGTCCTATAACAAGATGAGAATGAAGAGCGAGGCCGAAGATAAAAAGGGTAAAAAGGCACGCAATGTTCTTGACCTGAGCGAAAATTACGAGAAACTCATTTCGACGATACTTATAGGTAATAACATTGTAAACATATTGGCGACATCTATCGCAACTTTGCTTTTTGTGGAAATTTTCAGAAATCACGCAAACGGCGAAGCGATCGGAGCAACGCTTTCTACTGTCGTAATGACACTTGCGGTTCTGATATTTGGTGAAATAACACCCAAAACTGTTGCCAAGAGAACTGCTGACAAGTTTACAAAAAAGGTTGTCGGATCACTTGGCTTTCTGACATGGCTTCTGACACCGCTTACATTAGTATTTAATTTGTGGCAGAAATTCGTTCTTTCCTTCCTTAAGGATGACGGCGAAGTCTCCGTTACAGAAGACGAAATCATAACCGTTGTTGAGGAAGCGGCTGAGGACGGCGAAATTGACGAGCAGGAAAGCGAGCTTATTAAAAATGTTATTAAATTCAGCGATCTTGATGTCAACGATATTCTGACACCCCGTGTTGATGTTGCGGCTGTTGATATTGAATGGGACCGTGAACGCATCGCGCAGGTGTTTGCAGACACTGAATTTTCAAGACTTCCCATTTATGAGGAAAACATTGATAACATATTGGGTATACTTTATCAGAAGGACTTTTTCAACCATGGTGATGAACCTGTGAAAAACCTTGTAAAACCCGTTAAATTTACTTTCTCTTCAATGAAGATTTCACGACTTTTAAAACTTTTCCAGGAAACAAAATGCCATATGGTAGTTGTAAAGGATGAGTACGGCGGAACAGAGGGTATTGTTACCCTTGAAGACGTTATTGAATCACTTGTCGGTGAAATCTATGACGAGCATGACGAAGTTGTTGAGGATATCATAAAGATTGCCGATGACAAATACCGTGTGCTCGGAAGTACAAGTATTGACAAGTTCC
>JAZNLD010000190.1:0-4481 GCA_045578925.1 Clostridia bacterium | reverse complement strand
GGTAAGGTTACTCCCAAGGGTGAAACAGAACTTACACCCGAAGAAAGACTTCTCCGTGCAATTTTCGGTGAAAAGGCGCGTGAAGTTCGTGATACATCTCTCCGTGTTCCTCATGGTGAGGCTGGTATCATCGTAGATGTTAAAGTATTTACAAGAGCAAACAATGACGAACTTCCTCCGGGAGTAAACGAAATTGTAAGATGTTATATCGCACAGAAGAGAAAAATCTCTGTCGGCGATAAGATGGCGGGCCGTCACGGTAACAAGGGTGTCGTTTCAAGAATTCTTCCCACAGAAGATATGCCCTTCCTTCCTGATGGTACACCTCTTGACATCGTTCTTAACCCCCTCGGCGTACCTTCTCGTATGAACATCGGTCAGGTACTTGAGGTGCATCTCGGTATGGCTGCAAAGAGCCTTGGCTTCAAGGTTGCAACACCCGTATTTGATGGTGCAAACGAAAAAGATATTATGAACCTTCTTGAAGAAGCAGGTCTTCGCCGTGACGGTAAGACTGTTCTTTACGATGGTAGAACGGGTCAGCCTTTCGACAACCCCGTAACAGTAGGTTATATGTACTTCCTCAAGCTCCATCATCTTGTTGATGATAAGATTCACGCAAGAAGTACAGGTCCTTACTCACTCGTTACTCAGCAGCCCCTCGGCGGTAAAGCGCAGTTCGGTGGTCAGAGATTCGGTGAAATGGAAGTTTGGGCACTTGAAGCTTATGGTGCAGCATATCTTCTTCAGGAAATTCTTACTGTTAAGTCTGACGATATCGTAGGCCGTGTAAAGACTTACGAATCAATCGTTAAGGGTGAAAATGTTCCTGCACCCGGTATCCCCGAATCATTCAAGGTTCTTATAAAGGAACTTCAGTCACTTGCACTTGATGTAAATGTTCTCAATGCAGACGGTGACATTGTTGAACTTAAGAGCGATGATGATGACGAACCCAATATGGAAGAATATCGTGATGAACTTCTCACAACAGTTAACGATGGTATGGCTCCCGGCTATAGCGAAGTTAACCCCGAAGATGAAATCTACGGCATCGTAGGTGGAACTTTAGGAGAAGAAGATGAAAGCGAAGATGAAGAAAATGACCTTCTGGCAGAATTCGATGACGATGAAGAGCTCGATATGGAACCCACAGACGAAGAGCTTCTCGCAATCGAAAACCAGATTGATAATGATTAAGGGAGGGATAGATTATGGAATTTAATACTTTTGAGGCAATGCAAATTGGCTTGGCGTCTCCCGAAAAAATCAGAGAATGGTCTTTTGGTGAGGTTAAAAAGCCCGAAACTATAAATTACCGTACCTTGAAACCCGAACGCGACGGTCTTTTCTGTGAAAAGATTTTCGGACCGCAGAAGGACTGGGAATGTCACTGCGGAAAGTACAAGCGAATCAGATATAAGGGTATCGTCTGTGACCGATGCGGCGTTGAAGTAACAAAAGCAAAGGTAAGACGTGAAAGAATGGGTCATATTGAACTTGCAGCACCCGTTTCACATATCTGGTACTTCAAGGGTATTCCCAGCAGAATGGGTCTTCTCCTTGATATATCTCCCCATATCCTTGAAAAGGTACTGTATTTTGCACAGTATATCGTAATTGATCCCGGTAGGACTGAACTTAACAAGAAGGATTCTCTTACCGAGAAGGAGTATATGGCTTACTACGAAAAGTACGGCGACCGTTTCCGCGCAGGAATGGGTGCTGAAGCTATTAAGGAACTCCTTGCAGAAATAGATATTGAAAAGCTCAGTGAAGAACTCAAAGAGGAACTCGAAACAGCACAGGGCCAGAAGAAAGTTAAGCTTTCAAAGCGTCTTGAAGTTGTAGAATCTTTCAGAAAGAGCAACAACAAGCCCGAATGGATGATTCTTGACTGTGTGCCTGTAATTCCTCCGGAAATTCGTCCTATGGTTCAGCTTGATGGTGGCAGATTTGCTACAAGCGACCTTAACGATCTTTACCGCAGAGTTATTAACAGAAACAACCGACTCAAGAGACTTCTTGAACTCGGTGCTCCCAATATTATCGTAAGAAACGAAAAGAGAATGCTTCAGGAAGCTGTCGATGCCCTTATCGATAACGGCAGACGCGGCAGACCTGTAACAGGCCCCGGTAACCGTGCGCTCAAGTCTCTTTCCGATATGCTTAAGGGTAAGCAGGGTCGTTTCCGTCAGAACCTTCTTGGTAAGCGTGTTGACTATTCCGGTCGTAGCGTTATCGTAGTAGGTCCCGCACTCAAGATTTATCAGTGTGGTCTTCCCAAGGAAATGGCACTTGAACTCTTCAAGCCCTTTGTAATGAAGCGCCTCGTTGAAAACGGCAGCGCTCATAACATCAAGAGTGCAAAGAGAATGGTAGAACGCGCCCGCACAGAAGTTTGGGATGTGCTTGAAAGCGTAATTAAAGAGCATCCCGTTCTTCTTAACCGTGCACCAACCCTTCACAGACTTGGTATTCAGGCGTTCGAGCCTATCCTTGTTGAAGGTAGAGCAATCAGACTTCATCCCCTCGTATGTACAGCGTTCAACGCTGACTTCGACGGTGACCAGATGGCTGTTCACGTTCCGCTTTCTCCCGAAGCACAGGCAGAAGCAAGATTCCTTATGCTCAGTGCTAACAACCTCTTGAAGCCTCAGGATGGTCGTCCCGTTACTGTTCCTACACAGGATATGGTACTTGGTAGCTACTACCTTACACTTGTTAAGCCTATGGAAGTAAAAGTTACTGACGCAGGCGACAGTGACCTTGAGGTTGGTAAGGTTTATAAGTATTACGATGCTATTCACGAGCAGAATATTCTCTTTGAACAGCAGGGTAAGAAGAAAATCGAATACACAACAGAAGGTGTTGGCTGCTTCGTAGGTGAAATCGGCGAAGGCAAATACTTTGTAAGTGTAAACGAAGCTATGATGGCTTACGACTGTGGCGATGTTGGTCTTCACGCTCCCATCAATGTTCGTATTGAAAAGGAAATTGACGGCGTAGTGGAAACAAGAATCATCAAGACTACAGTTGGTAGACTTATATTTAATGAAGTTGTTCCTCAGGATCTCGGATTTGTTGATCGTTCAATCTACGAAAACAAGTTCGAACCTGAAGTATCATTCCTTGCAGACAAAAAATCTCTCGGTAAGATTGTTGACGCCTGTATCAAGGTACACGGCACAACAAAGACTGCTGAAGTTCTTGACTCAATCAAGCAGCTCGGCTACAAGTTCTCAACTCGCGGTGCTGTTACAATCAGCGTAAGCGATATGGAAATCCCAGGAAGTAAGGCTGAACGCCTTTCTGAAGCGGAAACAGAAGTTGAATCAATTACAAAGCTTTACAGAAAGGGTCTTATCACTGACGAAGAGCGTTACAGAAAAGTTATCGAAACCTGGCAGGGCGCTAACGACAAGATTACAAAGGCTCTTATGGATAACCTTGATAAGTACAACCCCATCTACATGATGGCAACATCAGGTGCCCGTGGTAGTATCAACCAGATCAGACAGCTCGCAGGTATGCGTGGTCTTATGGCTAATACACAGGGTCATACTGTGGAAATCCCGATTCGTGCTTCATTCCGTGAAGGACTTAACATCCTTGAGTACTTCATTTCTACTCACGGTGCTCGTAAAGGTCTTGCCGATACAGCGCTCAGAACTGCTGACTCAGGTTACCTTACACGTCGTCTTGTTGACGTATCACAGGATGTTATCATCCGTGAAATCGACTGTAAGACACACGACGGTATCAACGTATCTGAAATCGTAGAAGGTAAGGAAGTTATCGAACCCTTGGAAGAAAGACTTATCGGCAGAGTTAACTGTGACGATATAGTTGACGAAAAAGGCAACGTAATCGTTCCCGAAAATACCCTTATGGATAAGGATATCGCACAGAAGGTTGTAGATGCAGGCATTAAGGAAGTTAAGATCAGAAGCGTTCTTAACTGTCATGCGAAGGTTGGCGTATGTGCTCACTGTTACGGCGCAAACCTTGCAAGCCGCGGCGAGCTTGTAAACATCGGTGAAGCGGTTGGTATCATCGCTGCTCAGTCTATCGGTGAACCCGGTACACAGCTTACGATGAGAACATTCCATACCGGTGGTGTAGCCGGCGACGATATCACACAGGGTCTTCCCCGTGTCGAAGAACTTTTCGAAGCGAGAAAGCCCAAGGTTCTTGCAATCGTAACAGATATCGCAGGTTCTGTTACAGTTAATAAGACAAAGACAAAGACAGAAGTTATGGTTGCCGACAGTGAAGGTATGGCTCAGACTTACCTTATGCGTTAGGGGTCCACACTCAAGGTTACAGACGGAGATGCAGTTGAAGCCGGTGATGAACTTACAACAGGTTCTATCAATCCTCACGATATTCTTCGTATCAAGAACCTTCGTGCAGTTCAGGAATACCTTGTTAAGGAAGTTCAGAAGGTTTACCGTTCTCAGGCCGTTGATATTGCAGAT
>JAZNLD010000189.1:0-11694 GCA_045578925.1 Clostridia bacterium | reverse complement strand
AACCACAGTGGCGAGAGCATGGAATACATCGACCAGATTACAAACCAGCGTTACGTTCCTTATGTTGTTGAGCCTTCCTTGGGTGCAGACCGTGTGGCTCTTGCATTCCTTTGCGAAGCATATGACGAGGAAGAAGTGGGCGAGGGAGATACAAGAGTAGTACTTCGTCTTCACCCTGCACTTGCACCTGTTAAGGCGGCAATTCTTCCCCTTTCCAAGAAGCTTGGCGAAAAGGCTGACGAAGTATATCAAAAGCTTATCAAGAAGTATAACTGTGAATATGACGATGCAGGTTCAATCGGTAAGCGTTACCGCCGTCAGGACGAAATCGGTACACCCGTATGTATCACAATCGACTTTGATACATTAGAGGATGAATCAGTAACAGTTCGTGACCGTGACACAATGGAACAGAAGAGAATCAAGATTGAAGAACTTGATTCCTACATGGCAAATCTTCTTGAATGGTAAAATAATATGAAAAATCCGCGTGAAATTATATACGACAGTTTCATAACTCCGTTTGCAGACAGAAAAATCGGCAATATTGGTGTTGAACTTGAATTTCCGCTGATAAACACTGATGGAGGCGACATTGATACACAATTTGTCGCCTCCATTATGGATTTTATCGAAAAAAAGGGTTTTACCTGTGTGCTTTTCGGAGTAGGTGGGGAAAAGCTCTTTATGGAAAACGACAGGGGAGATACCTTAAGCTTTGATAACTCATACAACAATTTTGAGTTTTCAATGATGTATGACGATAACCTCCTTGAAATTAAGGAGAGGTTTGATTCCTACTACGCTATGGTGCAGGACTTCCTTTTACAGAAAGGGCACGCTCTTGCAGGCAGGGGAACAAACCCCAACTACCACAATATAGGCGTAAATCATACCCCGTTCTCAACCTATAATATGGTTCAGGAATATCTTCACAACTATCCTCATAGGCACAACTATACCGATTTCCCTGCGTTTATGTCGTCGGTGCAGACACATCTTGATATTCCCGAAAATCTTATCCCGTCAGCGTATTCGCTTTTTTGCCGACTTGATTTTGTGCGTGGTCTCCTTTTTGGTAATTCTCCCGATTTTGAAGGGCGCGGTTGGAGAATTTTTCGCGATTATCTGTGGGAAAAGAGTGCTTTCGGCACTTGTCCAAACATAACGGGAAGTATTGACAACGAATTTAACACGGTAGATGATATAATTGATTTTTATCTTGAAAAAGGTATGTTCAACCGTATCCGCGACGATAAGTATGAAACATTTACTCCCATACCGATAAAGGAGTATTTTAAAAAGGATGACGCAAGGGAGGAAGACATTGAGTGCTACCTTTCTTTCTGCAATGTTGAACTTACCCGTCGTGGCACTCTTGAAGTGCGAAGCGACTGCGCGCAGAAAGAGGGACGCCACTTTATGCCGCCTGCGTTTAACCTTGGAATACTAAACAATATGGACAAGGCAAAAGAAACTCTTGATTCCTTTATGAAAAACCTCGGTATAGAAAAAACTAATTCCGAGCTTCGTACACTTGTGGCAGAATCGCGAGAAGAAGAAATCGCGCCGCGCTACATCCTTGACGAGCTTTGTGTAAAAATGCTTGACATAGCACGCGAGAGCCTTGTAAAAAGAGGCAAAGGCGAGGAAACTTTACTTGTATAACAAAAGGACTTTCACAATGTGAAAGTCCTTTTGTCGTGTGGAAATCTGCATCTTTTTTCGCGAGCACATCGGTCACTTTGAAATTTGGTTGGAACGCGAAATGGGTGAAGCGGAACGCTTCTTATTATCAATATTTCCCTAAGTGCTTTATTGCAGACTGTACGGAATTCTTTTCTTCGGGGGTCAGTTCGTTTTTAGCGTATCTGTAATCAAACGACAGCGTAAATCCGTGCAAATCCTTGTAAAGACGGGACAATTCTTCTTTCAGCTTGTCCGCGATAAGTGTTGTAAACTGTTCTCTCTTTTTCTTGCCAAGCTCGCTTTCGCACATCTTTATTGCAAGCGCACTGTGTTCAAGGCAGAGTCCCTTTGACTCTTCAAACATTGCCTTGAAATCCTTGTTCTTGCCCCATAAGTATGCAAGGTTCCCTGCCGCGGTTTCTATCTCATGAGCGAGCTTGTCGCACAACGCACAACTGCAGGCAAGATTTTCAATATGCTCGCTTGTGAGTGATGCCATAGTGCCTTTGGAGAAAAACTTCTCCTTTTTCTTCACGCAGACCTTTTTCTCAAGCTCTTTTACATGGGTTTCAAGTGTCAGCGCAAAACTCAATCGGTTCTGCCCCTCAAAAAGCATCTTGAGGTGTCTTCTGCAGAAGCCTTTTTCGTTTGTGATTTCTCTCGCATCAGGCTCCATCATAGAGGGCCCTAAAAAGTATTCAATTGCCTGCTTTTCAAACATTTCTTCAAGCTCACAAAGTACGCAGTCGCACTTTTTTTCAAGAGCCTCGGTAAGCGGTATGCTGTATATATGTTCTTTCATAATTAACACTTCCTTTGACTCTATTATAACATAAAAAAATATCTTCGGCAAGTGTGCAGAGGGGAAAACCGATTTTCCTTGAAAAGACACTTCCCTTTTGCTATAATAAGGAAAAGGGAGAGTGGTAAATTATGAAAAGGATTATTAGCTTGATGCTTGCTTTTTTACTGGCTTTTGGGACTTTTACTTCCGTCACAGCCAAGGAATTAGCAGATGCTTCGGAATTCAGGATAACAGATAAATCTGAAAATCACAGATTCGGCGAGGGGATTTTGCAGGTTTTTGGTCCTGAAAAATTAACAGGCAAAACGTACAGAGAAAATAAAGAAATAAAATCAGTATACATAGGTGGAAAAGTAACCTCGATTATAGGCCATTGTTTTGATGGATGCTCAAATCTTTCAAGAATTGAACTTTCTGATTCTGTTACCGAAATACGAAACAATGCATTCGAGGAAGATAAAATCGCCCGTATCGGCATTCCGGGGACTGTTACATTTATACATAACAATGCTTTCGGATTTTTTGACATACCTAAAAAATTTGTTATATACTGCGAAAAAGATTCATACGCGGAAAACTTCGCAAAAAAATATAATATAAAGTACGAATATGCTACTATGATTTACTGCGTTGACGGCAGAACAATGATGGTAACTGATGAAGAAAAAAGTGCATATCTTGAAAGCGATATGTGGAACACAACTCCTCTTATAAAGCTTTATAAAGCAAAAGGCGAAACAGAGATTGTTCATAGAGATGAAGTTGAGAAATATGTAAAGTTAGGCTGGTATGAGGATAAATTCGATATTACCGTAACAATGTACGCGGAGGATGGAAGCACCAAAGAAGTGTTCAGGGGAAAGATTTCGGAGGAAACAAGACACGGATGGCACCTTAACAAATCTGACGCGTGTATTACTATGTACGCTCTTGACGGCAGAACAAAAGAAGTTTTCAAGGGTAAAGTCGAGGACTACAAAAAGGTAGGTTGGTACGATAACCCGATAATTACAGTATATGCAATGGACGGAAGAACTAAAAAAATAGCCAGCTCTAAATTAGATGCCTATAAAAAAGTTGGTTGGTACGACAGTCCGATTATAACAATGTATGCCGAGGATGGCAGAACAAAGAGAATAGCATCATCCAAAAAAACGGCGTATGAAAAAGTCGGCTGGTATGACGGTCCTGTAATTACTATGTATGCGCCTGACGGCAGAGCAATGAAGATATCATCAAACGACAAGAAAGCATATGAGAATGTCGGCTGGTACGATGTTCCCATGGCCATCGTAGGCGCGCTTGACGGCAGAAACAAGGTTATTAAGAAAACCGACCTTGACGCTTATAAAAAAGTCGGTTGGTATCATATTCCGAATGTTAATCTCAAAACTGTTGATACGGTAGAGGTAGACGATTTTCTGTACACAAGCGAGTTTTTGGTGGAAAACCATTCATTCTTATCATCCGTTCACCAGTTTAAATACAAGGACGAGGGGTTTGCGTATGCCTATAAGGAAAAGAATAAAGTCATTGTAAAGCTTCCTTCAAAGGAATTAATTATTGATGCCAAATATCCTTCACTGGGCGATGTAATCTCTGATGATGACGGAAATATTTATATGGTATACGGAAAAGCCAATGAGGATATTAAAAAAATTGAAGAACTGACCATGTTTATTTCAAAATATACTCCGGATGGCGAGCATATCAAGACTACGAGCTTCAGAGGCGCCGGCGGCTGGAGCTACACTTATTGGCCGTTTTGGTTTGGAAATTGCGACAGTGCTATAGGCAACGGAAAGCTTATGGTGAATTATGCAAGGAGAATGTACAACGGTCATCAGTCCAATAATGTTATCGGCGTAAATATCGATGATATGTCTCCTGTCACCTTCACATCTGGCAGTCTGTACCCGTATACATCACACTCATTCAATCAGAGAGTTATTTTCAGCAAGCATACCGGTGATTTTATCTATGCCGACCACGGCGATGCTTACGATAGAGGCTTTATAATAACGACTGACAAGCAAGTATACAATATTTTCCACTTCTATCTTCAGTCAAAAGCAAATAATGATATGAGCATAGTAAACAAAACCTTTGCTCAGATGGGAAGCCTGCTTGAAACTGATGAGAGTGTTGCTTTGGTAGGAGCTTCTGTAAAGTCAATCAGTGAAAAGGCAAACGAGGAAAGACAAAATCTGTTTATCCAGATTTTCAACCCCAATGCAGATAAGGTAGACGAAAAAATGTTTGTCGGCGGAGTAAAAAGAAAGGGTGCAACGTCTTTTGATGGGAGTGACTCTGTCGGTAAACCTCTTGAAGAGGTAACCGACTATGGCGTTCAGTGGTTAACAGATTACACAGACGGAGATGTCATTACGCCCAACGCAGTTGTTGCGGACGATAAGATTGTTATTTTGTGGAACAAGAGAAGTGATAACCACGAAAACTATAGAGATACAGAAGCGTTTTATACAATTCTTGCGCATGACGGCAAGGTTATAGTTCCTCCTACATCATTGGGTGAAAATGTAGTGCTCAATGTTCATGAGGATCCTGTTTATCACAACGGAAAGATTTACTGGGCAGGGGTTTACCTGATGAATCTTACTGTTATGAGTATAGATGTTCCGAAGTAATAAATAAAAAAAGAAGCGGTGTAACCAATATGGTTACACCGCTTTTGTATGTTTAAATTACATTGTGAACTGGAATGCACAGAATCCTGCGTAAATTGCAAGGAGTAAAATACCCTGTGCTCTTGAAAGCTTTCCGCGTATAAGTGCGGGAACTGTAAGTAGAAGCATAACTGCAAACATCACGGGAATATCAAGTACAAGTGATGCATTCATTCCGTTAATCTTAGCTGCTTCGGGAACTTTAAAGGGTGAAAGAGCAACTGAAACACCGCTTACAAGTACAAGGTTGAATATGTTAGCACCGATGATGTTACCGAGTGAAAGCGCACCATGACCTTTTGCAAGTGCTGTGATTGCAGTAACAAGTTCGGGAAGTGATGTGCCGAGAGCAACAAATGTAAGTGCGATAACCGTTTCGGGAACGCCCATAGCCTGAGCAATAATTGTGCCATTATCTACAAGAAGTCTTGCACCGATTGCGATAACAGCTGCACCGATTACAAGCATAACGATTTCTTTTACAAGCGAACCTTCAATCTTTTCCTCACTTTCTTCATTTGAAGAAGCAGCAAGGCTTTTCTTTGCCTGCATTACAGAAATAATCATATATACAGCAAAAATTGCAAGGAGAATGATGCCGACAGTTCTTGAGAAGAATCCTGTAGTATAAGCAATTGCGCTGTAAAGAATTGCTGATACAAAGAAGAATATAACAGGGAGACCAAGGGGCTTTCTGTCAATCTTTGCGGGGCGGATAGCTATTGTAAGCGCCGCAATAAGAGATGTATTACAAATGATAGAACCGATTGCATTACCGTAGGCGATTGAACCCTGACCACCGAGTGCCGCTGTTGCGGAAACCATAACCTCGGGAAGTGTTGTTCCGATTGAAACAACGGTAGCACCAATCAAAATTTCGGGAAGGTGAAAACGATGTGCAATAGCGGTTGAAGCATCAACGAACCAGTCGCCGCCCTTGATAAGAAGTACCAATCCTACGACAAAGAGTAAAATGGGAATTAACATAATATCTCCTCCAATAATTTTTTGTAAAAAGAAGTTTTTTGCAAAAAAATAAACCTTCGCCATACCGTATGGTATAGCAAAAGTCTCATCACATTTACAAAAGAAAATGCCGTACACGCGATTTCATGAAGAAATGTATTGACGCGTGGACGAACGGCAAAACCGTCAATTACTCCCTTTCACCGATGGTATTCTATCATATAATATGTATAGTGTCAACAAAATTTTCCTGTTTAATATGTAAGGGGGCAAGGGGCAAACGAATGTAATTCAGACAAAAGGTGAAAAAAATCCCTTCCTTATTCCAAAATATGATTTTTCTGCCGTAGAAATAGCAAAAGACTTGGAATTTGATTGACATTATATATTCATTTTTATATAATTAAACCGATGAATTATGAGCTGATAAGGTGGTAATTTTATGATACAGACCGTCCTTGGTAATATCGAAAGTTCCCTTGTAACCGCGGTGCTTCCGCACGAACACATTTTGTCTGATTTGCGCCCCCTTGTTGCGCCTATTGACAATGGTATTTTTTATGACAAGGTTGCACTTTCAAACTATGGTGCATTGTCAAGAAATCCGTATGCCGTTTTAGATAATGCAGTTCTTGACGACAAAGATTCTGCAATGGAAGAATTCAAAAAACTTGCAAAAATCGGATTCAATCTTGTCGCCGATGTTACAACTGCGGATTTTGGAAGAAATAAGGAATGCATACTCTTCCTCAAGAAGCTTTCCGAAAAGACAGGGGTACATATAGTTGTAGGTTGCGGTTCATATATCGACGCTTCAGTCAGTGATGAATTCAAGGCAAAGTCAGTCAGCGAAATGCGCGACCTCATCATAAAAGACCTGACCGAAGGAATGGAAGGAACTGATATAAAAGCAGGCGTTATCGGTGAAATAGGCAGTAGCAAGACTATGACCGACGCTGAATATAAGTTTATTCAGGCGGCAGCCGAGGCACAGAAGGAAACCGGATTCGGAATGCAGATTCACGCGTGCCTTTTCAACCGTGAGGGACTTACTGCTCTTGACCATGCTATAAAGCATGGGGCAAATCCTGAAAAAATAGCAGTGTGTCATATTGATGTGGCGCTTGATGAAGAATACATTATGGGTATTTTAAAGCGCGGTGCATATGTTGAATTTGATGACTTCGGAAAAGAATTCTATGTTGACAGAAAAGACAGAAATCTCCTCGAAGGCTCTTTCGCGTACGATACTGAAAGAGTCCGTATGATTAAAAAACTTGTTGATATGGGTTATACAAAACAAATATTGGTAACAAACGACATCTGCCTTAAAAGTATGCTTCACAAATATGGCGGATGGGGATATGACCATATAGGAGAAAACATTGTTCCTATGATGGAGGATTTTGGTATTTCAAAGAAAGATATCGAAACTATTATCAGAGAAAATCCGATAAGACTTTTAGAGAGGGGTTAATACCATGAAGTGGATTGATTGTAGCGCGGCAATAGGTCTTAACAGTATAAACTGCGAAATCATAAATCACGAAAATTACTATGTATATGAAAAGGTAAAACAAGCTCCACACGCAAAAGAACTTTTAGAAGAAATGGACTTTTGCGGTGTTGATGAGGCTTTTGTATACCATCAGGGAATGGTTGAAAACGATCCCGGTTATGGAAATAAAACAATAATTGAAGAGGTTAACAAAGCTCCCGACAGACTTCACGCAACGTGGGCGATACTTCCTCCCATAACAGAAAACGAATATCTTCCCGAAAACCTTATTCCTGCAATGAAGAAGAATAATGTAAAGGCACTCAGAACTTACCCCGTGAAAAACAGATATTTTCTTGACAGAGTAACGATGGGTGAACTTCTTGATGTGCTTGTGGAAAAGAAAATTCCGCTTTATCTTTCTCCGCAGGACGGATGGGAAACAATCTTTAATGTACTTAAAGAGTTCCCCGAACTTACAGTTATAATCACTAATTACGGACTTTGGGGTTCTGACAGATTCTTCTTCCCGCTTATGCGTGCGTACAAGAATGTCTATATTGATACAAGTGATTATCAGGTAATAAATGGTATCAACCATTTTTATGATAAATTCGGAGATGAAAGGTTGCTTTTCGGCTCAAATTTCCCTATGGATTATTATGGTGGGCCCATTGCGACACTCGTTTCATCGGGTCTTAAACAGGAATCTCTTGAAAAGATTGCATCGGGCAATATTTTAAGACTTATCTCGGAGGTGAAACTGTAATGAAAAATCCTTCAGAACTTGCGGCAGAATTTATGAGAACAGGAAAAATGCCGCTTCCGATTATTGATGCTCACGCGCATATGGGCGCGAATTACGGCACATATATGTCAAAGGCAACTCCCGAAGGTATGCTTGAAATTATGGACAAGGAGAATATTGAAATGGTGTTCTGTGCCCCGCACAGTGCACTCTTTGACCCCGTTGCCCAGAATAGTGAAATTGAAGCGGTAATGGAAAAATACCCTGACAGATTCAAGGGGTATTACACATTCAATCCTAACTACAAGGAAGAGTTTGAAAAGAATATAAATCATGTTATGGAAATCCCCGGTTATATAGGGTTCAAGTTCCTTCCCACCTATCACCGCTATCCTATTGACGGAGAAAATTACAGACCTGCGCTTGAGTATGCGGAAAAATATGGACTTCCTATTCTTATCCACACGTGGGGCAATAACGACCCCCACAATGCGCCCCGTCATATTGAGAAAGCGGCATCGGAGTATAAGAACATAACCTTTATTATGGGGCACTCTGCACCCGGTGAGCTTGACGGTGCTATCGCAGTTGCAAAGCGTTACGAAAACGTATATCTTGACCTTTGCGACATTCATCGTCACAGCGGTATCGTTGACAAAATGGTAAACGGCATCGGTGCAGACAGAGTGGTTTTCGGAACTGATGTTCCGTGGTATGATCCGATTTACGGAGTTGGAAGTGTTCTTTTTTCGCATGTCAGCGATGAAGATAAATACAAAATTTTGTATAAGAATGCAAAAAGACTTGCAGCAATGCGAGATAAAGCGAAGTAATAGAAAATTATATAAGGAGGTATAAAAATGTCAAACATAAAATCATTTGAAGAAGCTAACGGAAATAGCTTTGGCGATATTTTATCAAACAAAAAAGAAAATAAAAAAATAAAGATAGGTCTTTTCACAGGCGGATATTTCGAGTATTGGAGAATGTATCCCGAAACTCTTGAAAAGAATGTTAAGAGTGACATGGAAAGAGTAAAGGAAAATTTCAAAAAGAGATTTGACAATGTAATCTGCTCTGATATGGTAGACACTCTTGACGCGGCTGAAGAAGCAGGAAAACTTTTCAAAAAAGAAGAAATCGATCTCCTTGTTATTGCTTACGGTACATATCTTCCTGACTTTATGACAATGCATGTTATAAATCAGTTAAAGGATGTGCCCGTAGTATTCTTCTCTGTTCAGAACACAGAAAGAATAGATGTAAACAGCAACTACGAACACAGCCTCCGCAACTCAAGCACCATCGGTATTGCACAGATTACAGGTACAATGAGAAAGCTCGGCAGAAACTACAAGGTTGTTGTAGGAAGCATTGATGACGAAAGAGCTTACAAGAAAATAGGAGTATATGTAAAGGCTAAACAGGCCATTTTGGATATCAAGGAAGCAAACATCGGTGTTATCGGTAATGTTTTCAGAGGCATGTATGACCTTGAACTCAGTAAAACTTTCCTCAAGTCTGCGTTTGATGTAAATGTTATTTATATACAGAGCGGTCATCTTCTTGCCGAATGGGAAAAGGTAGAGGAAAGCGATGTTAAAGAAGTAGCTGACAAACTTCTCAGGAGATTTAAAAAGCGTGATGTGACAGAAAACGATGTGCTTCGTGCAATAAAGCTTGCAATTGCAATGCAGCGTCTTGCTGAAAGATTCCGCCTTAACGCTATGTGTTTCCTTGATCAGCACTTCCTGCAGAAGCAGACTCTTACAACTGCAAGAATAGGTGCATCTCTTCTTATGGAAAATACAGATATGACTGTTGCTTGTGAAGGTGACCTTGGCGGTCTTGTTACAATGATGCTTATGAAGTCTATCTCCGGTGAAAGTGCTCTTATGGGCGAATGGGGCGAATACGATGCAGAACTTAACAGCTGTCTTATTATGGGACACGGCATCGGCGTTCCCTCTCTTGCAAAGAGTGATGATGAAATCACCCTTACAAGAACTCCTGAAGAATGGGGCTTTGAAGGAGGCGGACTTAACTACGAACTTATCGTTAAGCCCGGCGATGTAACTGCAGCACATGTCATAGAAACAACAGCAGGCTACAAGATGGTTATATCTCCTGCAAAGAGCGTGGATATGAAGGCGCTTGCCTATAACGAACTTCACGCTATGATTCAGGTTAAGACTCCTATCAAGGATTATCTTGAGAAAGTATTCGACAGCGGTGTGACCCATCACTGTATTGTAGGTATTTCAAATATGGCTGAAGAACTTTTGATGGTATCTGAATTTTTGGGCCTCGAAACATTCTATATTGAATAATTGATATTGAAGTAAAAAAGCGATTGCCATATAGTATGGCAATCGTTTTTTGTTTCTATCGTATAGGAAATCACGTATTTTTTCGCGAGTGGAATTTGTCTGTTTAAATTTTGGTCAGGACGCGAAATGGGTGAAGCGGCACGCTTCTTTTTTAATAGACAGGCACAAAGTGAGTTTTTTTGAATATAGTGTTATTCGGAGGTGTTTTTTATGCGGATACATTTTAGAAAATACTTCGGATTGGGAACGATAGCACTTCTTCAATGTAACAGTTTCCCCGAACCGCTTTCAGAAGACGAAGAAAGGGCGTGCCTTGAAAAAATGGCACAAGGTGACGAGGATGCACGAAACATCCTGATTGAACACAATCTGCGTCTGGTTGCACATATCGTCAAAAAATATCAGGCGGTTGGTGATAACGACGACCTTATATCAATTGGGACAATTGGGCTTATCAAGGGGATTTCCTCATATAACACCACCAAAAAAACAAGGCTTGCTACATACGTGGCGCGATGTATTGAAAACGAAATCTTAATGTCAATCCGTAAAGACAAGAAATATGCAAATCAGGTGTCACTCAACGAACCGATTGGTTTTGACAGTGACGGAAACGAGGTTTCGCTGATGGATGTTCTGCAAAGCGATAACGAAGACATCTGCGAAAGACTTGACCGCGAGAATATGATTTTAAAGCTTTACAATAAAATCAAAATGACACTGAGCGATCGTGACCGAGAAATTATTCGTCTGCGTTATGGCTTGTGCGGAGATTCGCCAATGCCACAACGCGAGGTGGCAAAAAAACTCGGTATCAGCCGCAGTTATGTGTCACGAATAGAGAAAAAAGCACTTATTAAACTCGGAGAATGATACAAGACCTGACATTTAGAATGTCAGGTCTTCAGACTGTCGAAAAAGTCGGTCAAACGCAAGCAAAATTAAATATATGAAATTTTTGTAGGGTTTAG
>JAZNLD010000188.1:0-3387 GCA_045578925.1 Clostridia bacterium | reverse complement strand
TAGCCATGTCGTTCTGTGAGCCAAGGAGTTGTCCTAATATGTTGTCTTCCTAAGACCGCTTGGCCTCCGACTTGCAACGATCTGAGCAACCTTAGAAACGAATCCCTGGAATTCATCGTTCTTTGCAACGAAGTCTGTTTCTGAGTTAACTTCTACAAGCACGCCAACCTTCTTATCGTCTGTAACGTAAGCCTTAACGATACCTTCAGAAGCGATACGGCTTGATTTCTTTGCTGCTGTAGCAAGACCCTTTTCGCGGAGGAAATCAATTGCCTTATCCATATCGCCGTTTGTTTCTGAAAGAGCCTTTTTACAGTCCATCATACCGCAACCGGTTTTTTCTCTTAATTCTTTAACGTCCTGAGCTGTGAAATTCATAATAACAATCCTTTCGTGAAATTATTCGAGTGTGATATCGACTTCTTCTTCTTCTGCAGGAGCTTCTGCCTTACCTTCACGGCCTTCAACAATAGCGTTAGCGATTGTTGAAACAACAAGCTTAACTGCACGGATAGCATCGTCGTTACCGGGGATAACGTAGTCAACATCCTCGGGATCACAGTTTGTATCAACGATAGCAACGATCGGAATATTGAGCTTCTTTGCTTCAGCGATAGCGATTCTTTCTTTTCTGGGGTCAACGATGAAGATTGCTGCGGGAGCCTTCTTCATGCTCTTGATACCGCCGAGGTACTTTTCAAGCTTTTCCATTTCGCCGCGAAGACCGATAACTTCCTTCTTGGGGAGAAGATCAAATGTACCGTCTTCTTCCATCTTGTGAAGCTGAGCGAGTCTTTCGATTCTCTTTTTGATTGTCTTGAAGTTTGTGAGCATACCGCCGAGCCATCTTGCATCAACATAATGCATACCTACGCGGATAGCTTCTTCCTTAATTGTTTCCTGAGCCTGCTTCTTTGTACCAACAAAGAGGATTTCGCCGCCGTCAGCTGCAACGCTGCGGATGAAATCGTAAGCTTCCTCAATTTTCTTAACTGTCTTCTGAAGATCGATGATGTAGATACCGTTACGTTCTGTAAAGATATACTCCGCCATTTTGGGGTTCCATCTTCTTGTCTGGTGACCGAAGTGAACACCTGCCTCCAAAAGCTGCTTCATAGCAATAACTGACATGTTAAAACACCTCCATTTATTTAGTTTTTCACCACCGCGCCCATGTCAAAAGCGATGCGGCAGCACCTCCATTACCATCAACGTGTACGCCAACCCTCTTATATATAAAGGAAGGCACACGGCGCCACTCAGGCAATGTGCGTATTTTTGTGCCATATTATGATACCACAAACATTTACCAAATGCAAGCATTTTTTTCAGAAATTTTCAAATAAAACGCGTAAAAAGTATTGACATATGCCAAAAGAAAGTGTATACTGTAATAGTTGTAAAGCGCAAACACTTTACAACAAGGCGAAAAAACGACGATTTTTTGCAAAAAGGGGGAGACTTTGTATGGAAAAAAACCTGATTTATACAGAATTACTTGACATTTATAAAGGTCTTCTTACCGAAAAACAGGCTGAAGCGATGGAATATTACTACGACAGCGACTATTCGCTCGGTGAAATTTCAGAACTTATGGATATTTCCCGTCAGGGCGTACGCGATTTCATTAAAAGAGGCGAGGCAACAATCACCGAAATGGAAGAAAAGCTTCAGCTGGTAAAACTTTTTCGCACTTTGAACGAAGTTGAAGAATTGACAGAGCTTTTGAAGGCAACTAATAAAAGGCTTTCCAACATCAGCGATATAAATTCTATTGCTGATGAGATACTCTGTAAGGTACAGAATATTAAAGGAGCAGAATAATGGCATTTGAATCTTTAGGTGAGAAGCTTCAGGAAACCTTTAAGAAACTGCGTGGTCAAGGTGTCGTATCCGAAAAAGATGTAAAGGCTGCGATGAGAGAAGTGCGTTTTGCGCTCCTTGAAGCCGATGTAGGATACAAAGTTGTTAAAGAGTTTGAGAAGCGTGTATTTGAAAAGGCAACCGGTAGTGAGGTGCTTGAAAGCCTTACTGCAGGTCAGCAGATAATTAAAATCGTTCGTGATGAGCTTACATGGCTTATGGGTGGTGCGCAGGCGAAGCTTGCAGTATCATCAAAACTTCCCACCGTGTATATGCTTGTCGGACTTCAGGGTGCAGGTAAAACTACCACCGCGGCAAAGCTTGGCGGTGTTCTTAAAAAACAGGGCAAACGCCCCATGCTTGCAGGTTGTGACGTTCAGCGCCCCGCCGCTATAAAACAGCTTCAGGTTGTAGGCGAGCAGATGGGACTTGAAGTTTACGCTGATTTTGAAACTAAAAACCCTGTTAAGATTGCGCTTGATGCGGTAAAGAATTGCGATACATCGCGTTTTGATACTGTTATTATAGATACGGCGGGCCGTCTTCATGTTGACGAAGCGCTGATGAATGAACTCAAGGAAATAAAAAGTGAAGTTCATCCGACAGAAATACTTCTTGTGGTTGACTCTATGACCGGTCAGGATGCCGTAAATGTTGCGGCAAGCTTTGACGAAATGCTCGGAGTTGACGGTATCATCCTTACAAAGCTTGATGGCGATACCCGTGGCGGTGCGGCACTCAGTGTTCGTGCAACAACAGGTAAGAACATAAAGTTTGTCGGTATGGGTGAAAAACTTACAGACCTTGAACCCTTCTATCCAGACAGAATGGCATCAAGAATTCTTGGTATGGGCGATATGCTTTCGCTTATTGACAAGGCTCAGGAGGCTTTTGACGAAAAGAAGGCGCTTGAACTTGAAAAGAAGCTTAAGGAACAGAAGTTTGACCTTAACGATTATCTTGAGCAACTGCAGTCAATGAAAAATATGGGTTCACTTGAAAGTATATTGAAGATGATTCCCGGTGTCGGTAACAAACTCAACGGCGTTAAGCTTGACGACAAACAGTTCGTCCGTACAGAGGCAATCATCCGTTCCATGACTAAAAAGGAGCGCGAAAACCCTGAAATCATAAACGGCAGTCGCAGAAAAAGAATTGCCGATGGTTGCGGGCTTGGTGTTCAGGATGTAAATCTGTTTTTGAAACAGTTTAAGGAAATGCAGAAAATGATGAAAATGTTCTCTGACCCCAAAAAGCTTAAGAGAATGAGATTTCCGTTTTAACAGATTTTAATTTAATTTTATATATTTATATTTTTTATGAGGTGAAAGAAATGGCAGTAAAAATCAGACTTAGAAGAATGGGTGCAAAGAAGGCTCCTTATTACCGTGTAGTAGTAGCAGATTCCCGCTATCCCCGTGACGGTAGATTTATCGAGGAAGTAGGTACTTACAACCCTCTTACAGAGCCCTCTGTATTCACAGTTGACGGTGAAAAAGTTAAGCAGTGGATTGCAAACGGTGC
>JAZNLD010000187.1:0-2464 GCA_045578925.1 Clostridia bacterium | reverse complement strand
CCCGCTGATGTTGAAGCACTTAAGGCTCTTCCCTACGGTGCTGAAGGAACAGTTGGCGATGCACTTACAGCACTTATCGCTAAGATTGGCGAAAACATGAACATCAGAAGAATTGCAAGAATCGAAGGTAACGTTTGCTGCTATACACACGGCGGCGGCAGAATCGGTGTTCTCGTAGAAGTTGAAGGCGATCTCGACAGCGAAGAAAAGTACGAAGCAGCAAGAGACGCAGCTATGCAGATCGCAGCTATCAATCCTCTCTACCTCACACAGGAAACTGTTCCTGCAGAAGATCTTGAGAAGGAAAAGGGTATCCTTATGGCTCAGATTAAGGAAGATCCTAAGATGGCTTCTAAGCCCGATGCAATCATCGAAAAGATGATGATCGGTAAGATTAACAAGTTCTACGAACAGAACTGCCTTCTTCAGCAGGAATTCGTTAAGGACAACGACCAGAAGGTTGGTAAGTACCTTGAATCAAAGGGCGTTAAGCTTATAAACTTCGTTCGTTTTGAAAAGGGCGAAGGTCTTGAAAAGAAAGAAGAAAACTTCGCTGATGAAGTTGCTTCAATGATGAAATAAGTTAACAATTATAATTAAGACTCCGCAGAAAAATCTGCGGAGTTTTTTGTTTTTGCCCTTGAAATCAGACTTCTTTCATTATATAATATAATTAAGAGAGAATTTTATTTTTTTACAAAGGAGTTTTTGTTATGAATTTTTTTGATGAACTTCAGAGCTTTGATAACGAAGTTTATGCTGCTTGTAACAGAGAATTCACTCGCCAGCAGCACAATATTGAGCTTATAGCTTCAGAAAACATTGTCTCCAAGGCAGTTCTTCTTGCTGCAGGAACAGTTCTTACCAATAAATATGCCGAGGGTTACAGCGGCAAGCGTTATTACGGCGGTTGTATCCATGTAGACGAAGTTGAAACAATCGCTATTGAGCGTGCAAAGAAGCTTTTCGGTGCAGAACATGCAAACGTCCAGCCTCACAGTGGCGCTAACGCAAACCTTGCAGTTTTCTTTGCTCTTGTTCAGCCCGGTGATACAGTTATGGGTATGAACCTCGCACACGGCGGACACCTGTCACACGGTTCTCCCGTAAATATCAGCGGTAAGTATTTCAACATCGTTCCTTACGGTGTTGATGACGAAACAGGTAAAATTGATTACGACAAGATGCGTCAGATCGCTCTTGAGTGCAAGCCCAAGCTTATTGTAGCCGGTGCAAGTGCATATTCAAGAACTATTGATTTTGCAAAATTCCGTGAGGTTGCTGACGAAGTTGGCGCATACCTTATGGTAGATATGGCACACATCGCAGGTCTTGTTGCGGCAGGTCTTCACCCCAACCCTGTTCCCTACGCTGATGTAGTTACAACAACTACTCATAAGACTCTTCGTGGTCCTCGCGGTGGCCTTATTCTTTGTAAGGAAGAGCTTGCAAAGCAGATTGACAAAGCTGTATTCCCCGGAACACAGGGTGGTCCTCTTATGCACATCATCGCTGCAAAGGCTGTTGCTTTCGGAGAAGCGCTTACAGACGAATTTAAAGAATACCAGAAACAGATTGCAAAGAATGCAAGCGTTCTTTGTCAGGCGCTTAAGGAAGAAGGATTCAACATTGTTTCAGACGGTACAGACAACCATCTTATGCTTATTGACCTTTGCCCCTTTGATATTACAGGTAAGGAAATGGAGCACCGTCTTGATGAAGTTCATATCACAGTTAATAAGAATGCAATCCCCAACGATAAGCAGAGTCCCTTCGTTACAAGCGGTATCCGCGTAGGTACACCTGCAGTTACTTCTCGTGGTTTCAAGGAAGAAGAAATGAAGAAGATTGCAAAATGGATGAAACTCATTGCTACAGACTTTGAAAGTAGCAAGGAACAGATTACAAAAGAAGTTATTGCTCTTTGCGAAAACTTCCCAATTTACGAATAATATGAAGTCAAAAATCCCCACAGGCAGTGTACAAACGCTGTCTGTGGGGATTTTTTCTATTATAAGCAAAGATCTATTCGATTCGGGCGCGGGTATTCTGCGCGGAAAGACTCAGAAGTAAAGAAGACTTATAATTTAAGAAAATAAAAAAGAAGCGTGCCGCTTCACCCATTTCGCGTCCTGACCGAAATACAAACCTTCAAATACTACTCGCAAACGAACATTCGATTTTCTATACAATAAAAAAGAAGCGTGCCGCTTCACCCATTTCGCGTCCTGACCAAAATTTAAACAGACAAATTCCACTCGCGAAAAAATACGTAATTTCCTATACGGTAAAAAAGGTATGGAACAAAGCAGTTCCATACCTTTTAAATTTTTAAACAATCTGACCGATTACCAAGACCAATTGTCATTCATTTCGTCAATTGACTCAGCAATTGTCTGAACGCTTGCCTGCTGGAAGTTGATCTGTGCATACATTGTAGCAACATCCTGAGGAGCGCTTGTTT
>JAZNLD010000186.1:0-8449 GCA_045578925.1 Clostridia bacterium | reverse complement strand
GATGAGTCCAGTACAATATCGTCTCAACACTCTGGCTGCATAAAAATAGCGTAGCAGCCATTAAAACTACTACGCTATAAAAAGTCTAACTTTTTGGGGTCACATCATCGTTTCAAATGATACTCTGTTTTTTGTTATGTGTTTTAGATTGTTGCTTCTACCTGAATAGGAGCCTGTTCAGCACCCTTAATTTTGTTGTAGAAGTTAGCATATGTAGTTGACATATAAGGCATAACCCAGATTCCTGCGATACCGAAAGTAATACCTACAACAAATGCCCAACCGATGAATGATAAAGAGAGAACGAAATATTCCATTTTATGACCATTCATCATTTCTTTTGATTTGCTGATTGCTTCAAGAGCACCCATTCCCGGGTTTTCAGCGAGAATTTAAAGTGACATTGAGTAGGAGAAAGACTTTATAATACCGGGGATAACAAAGAGCATAGACCAAAGACCTGCAAACAGTCCTACAAGGAACTGCACCTTGAACGCTCCCCACATATCTTCGTATCCTTTAAACAAATCTGAAACGCCGATGTTTTCGTTATTGGAAACTTTAAGGTAAATAATAATCATGCCAAGTGACAATGGTGCCGCTATCAGAATAGAAGATGCAATTGAACCAACAAATGGTATCATTGCGAGAAGGAATGAACCAATGGTGGAGATAACAATCATAAGAAGTGTTATTCCGAATAGGATTCCGATTTTACCTTTGATTTGCGCTTTTGCCAATTCTTTGATTTCTGCTCTGTTCATATAATGCCTCCTAATTATATAAGTTTTGGTTATAGAACCTAAAATAATTATACTGTATAATAAAAAGCAAAGTCAACAAAAAGATATCAAAATTTTCCAATAAATTACAAAAAGACCAATCAAGGAAACTTCCTGACGGATTTTTGATGCTTGCTTTTTAAATGAAAGTATTCTATAATGGGAGTGTAATTTGTCTTATCACATAACGAAAGGACTAAAAATACTATGCTTAAAGAAATGCTTGCACAGAGAGATTACCTCCCGATACTTAAAATGAACGACGGAGGTGAAGTTACTCCTGAAAAATGGGAAGAGCGCAGAAAAGAACTTCGCGCCCTTCTTGAAAAATATTCGTACGGACACACTCCCGATGTTGAAGTAAAGGTTACAGGCGAACTTATAAAAGAGGGATTTTATCATTGTGCAGGAAAGTGCAAGGAAGAAAAGATACAGCTTACCTACGAAACAAAGTTTGGTAAAGGCACATATCCCATTCAGATTTTTACGCCTACCAAGATAGAAAAAGCCCCTGTTTTCTTGCATATCTGTTTCGGACTTGCTCCGCACAGATATTGCCCCATTGAAGAGATTATTGACGGTGGTTATGCCGTTGTTGTAGTAAATTATGAAGATATGGTAAACGATGCCCATTTTGGAGATTTCAGCGGTGGCATTGCCGAGCATTTCGGCACCACTATGGATCGCAGTGAGGAAGAATGGGGCAAAATCGGTATGTGGGCATGGGGCGCAAGCCGTGTGCTTGACTACCTTATCGAAAACTGCCCTGCCCTTGATACAACGAGAGTCGTTGTTGCCGGTCATTCGCGCCTTGGGAAAACTGCGCTTTGGTGTGCAGCCCTTGACGAGAGATTTATAGGCGCAATTTCAAACAATTCTGGTTACGGCGGTGCTGCATCTTCTAAGCACGGTACAGGCGAAAGAGTTGCAAGTTTTATGCGTTCAGGCTCTTGGGATTGGTACTGTGAAAACTTCAAAAAATATGGGGGAGAACTTGAAGACTGCAAGCCATATGACCAGAGCTTTATGACAGCTCTCATAGCACCTCGTCTTCTTATGGTTGGCTCTGCCAAGGAGGATTCTCCTGCAGATCCTGCAAGTGAGTTCCTGACAACTCTACACGCATCTTCCGCGTGGGAACTTCTCGGTGAAAAAGGTCTTGTCCCCGAAGAAGACAGAATGCCCGAAACAGGCGATTTCTGGGGTGAAGGAAATATCCTCTACCACTACCGTGAGGGAAGACACTACTTCTCACGCGAAGACTGGAATGCATATATGAAGTTTTTGGACAAGAAAATCAAATAAGGGACAGGTCCGCACATTTTTAATATGCGGACTTGTTTTTCTTTAGTTTAAGCGGCGTTACACCCATATATTTCTTAAATGTCTTTGAAAAATAATCATAGTTTTCAAAGCCTAAATAATCGGAAATATCGGAAAGAACCATTTCACCACTCAATATAATGCTTTTTGCAAGAAGTGATTTCTGTTCATTTATGTATGAAACAAGCGGAATTCCCATTTCGCGCTTGAAAATATATGCTGTGTGTTCTTTTGAAAGGTGGAAACGGTCGGCTATATCGCGCAGCGACATTTTTTCTGTTATGTGCTCATCTACATATTTTATAATTTTTATGACGTGTTCATTTGTGCTTCGCATTTTATGAAGGTCATACAGCTCAAGCAAGATATAATTTAATATATTCTGACACTTTTCCTTGGCGTGAAATCGCTCTACAAGGTGCTGCGGAGGATAAACGGAGATGAGGTTTCTTATATCCTTGCTGATGGATTTTTTCAGCACCCTGCCGAAAGGAAGCATCTTTTCATTGTCTGAATGGAAATTGAAACTTATGTAGTGTACAGGTGCTTTACCTTCCTCACGATACCTCAAATCACCGGGACGCAGAAAAATTGCGTCACCGCTTTCAATTGTTATCTTTTCTCCGTTGATGAAATACGTCATACTTCCACCCAATAAAAACGTGAAGTCAAAATATGAAATTTTCTTTTCTTCAAGCGATGAACAATGTGCAACTGAGCGGTTGCAATAGTAATTGACATCACTTACAATATAAGAGTCCACAAACCTCACTCCTTAAAATTGTGCGAAAAATAACATATACGGATAATATAAACCATTCCATTAAAAACCAATGTTTTGTATAATTATATTATAATAGAACAGTTTTGTAAATATTAAATTTATGCGATAGGCGGTGTTTCAGGTAATGATTAAATTAAGTGGCTTTGCAGACGAAATATCAAGCGATGTTAAGGTTCAGTTTGAAGTCTTCAACAAGCTCGGTATTTCATACTTTGAACCCAGAGGAATCAACGGCAAAAACATATCTCTTTTAAGTGATGAGGAAATCGCCCAGCTTAAGGATATGATGGCAAAGTACAATATCAAGGCATCTTCAATCGGCTCTCCCGTGGGGAAGATGAAGATTGGCGACGACTTTACCGAGCATTTTGAAATGTACAAGCACGTTGTAAAAATTGCAAAAGAGCTTGATACAAAATACATAAGAATGTTCAGCTTCTATAACGAAGGCAGCGAATGGACTAAGGAGGAAATCGCCGAGGTTAAGGTGCGTCTTAAAAAGCTTATTGATTATGCAAAGGAGAATGATGTAATCCTTCTCCACGAAAACGAAAAGGACATCTACGGTGAAAATGTCCCCAGAGTGCTTTCTCTTATGAAGGAATTTTCCTGCGATAACTTCAAGGCAGTATTTGATCCTGCAAACTTTGTTCAGGTGCAGGAAAATACTCTTGAAGCGTTCAAGACACTTCGCCCTTATGTTGAATATATGCACATCAAGGATGCGAGAATGGAAGACGGCTTCATCGTTCCTGCAGGTGCAGGCGACGGTCAGATTGAAGAAATCGTGCGCGAACTTGTAAAGGACAGCTACGACGGATTCTTGAGTCTTGAACCGCATCTTGGCACATTTGAAGGACTTGCTGACCTTGAACTTGATGATAAAATGCTCTCCCTTCCCAAAGCGGGCGAGGGCACATTCACACTTGCTTATAATGAACTTACAAAAATAATAACCAAAGTGAAGGAGGAAGTAAAATGAGTAAAGTAAGACTTGGTATAGTAGGCTACGGCAATATGGGTGCATCTCATTGCAAAAGCATTATGAGAGAGGGTAAGGTTCCAAATATGGAAGTTACCGCAATCTGTGATATCGACCCGGACAGACTCGCAATTGCAGAGGAAAGATTCCCCGAAATTGCACGATTTGATAATGCGACGGATCTTTACAAGAGTGGACTTTGCGATGCAGTTATCGTTGCAGTTCCCCATTACGATCATCCCAGACTCGTTATTGAAGCTTTTGAACATAATCTTAATGTAATCACAGAAAAGCCTGCAGGTGTCTACACAAAGCAGGTTAAGGAAATGAACGAGGCTGCGGCAAAGAGCGACAAGCTTTTCGGTATTACGTATAATCAGAGAACTAACCCCATGTATCAGAAAATCCGTAATATGGTACAGAGTGGTGAGCTCGGTCATATCAAGAGAATTTCATGGATTATCACAACATGGTATCGTCCTCAGGCATATCACGACAGTGGTAGCTGGCGTTCAACCTGGAAGACAGAGGGCGGCGGCGCACTCATCAACCAGAATCCCCATCAGCTTGACCTTTGGCAGTGGATGTTCGGTATGCCCGACAAGATTACATCATTTGTTTCATTCGGTAAATACTACGATATCGAAGTAGAAGATGATGTTACAGCATTCTTCGAATACGAAAACGGTACAACAGGTACATACATCACATCAACAGGTGAATATCCAGGCTCAAACCGTCTTGAAATCGCTTGTGATATGGGTAAAATCATTGTTGAAAACGACCAGATGATATTCCACCGCAACGTCATTTCAGAACGCGAACATAACAAGCAGAACACAATCCCCTTCGGCAGACCTGAATGCTGGAAATGTGAAGTTCCCGTGCAGGGTCAGGGCGATCAGCACCCCGGTATCTTCAAGGATTTTGCAAATGCAGTTCTTACAGGAAGCAAGCTTCTTGCACCCGGTGAAGAAGGTATAAACGGGCTTACAATTTCAAACTCTATCCACTACTCTGCTTGGACAGGAAAGACTGTTGATACAAAGAATTTCCCTCACGATGAGTTCTACGAAATTCTTCAGGAAAAAATCAAAAACTCAAAGGTTGACAAGAGTAATGTAAAGAGAGTCGCCGCAGATACAGACGGAACTTATTAAGGAGTTGTTTTAAATGGATAAAAGAATAGGAGCACAGCTTTTTACAGTAAAAGAGTTTTGTAAAACTCTTGAGGATTTTGAAGAAACCTGCCGAAAAATCAGTGAAATGGGTTACAAGGTAATTCAGCTTTCAGCAATCGGTGATTTTGAAGCAGAGGATATCAAGAAGGTTATTGATAAATATAACCTTACAGTTGCGTGTACACATCGTCCTCCGCAGAACTACCTTGAAAATCTTGAAAAAGAAATCGAGTTTCATAAGACTCTCGGCATAAAGATTGCAGGTCTTGGCTCAATGCCCGGTTTTGATGCAAGAGAAGAAACCGTTGAAGACTTTATCAAGAATTACAAGAGCGTTGCGGAAGAACTTAAAAAGCACGGACTTATTTTTGCATATCATAACCACGACTTTGAATTTGAAAAAAGAGATGGCAGGCATGTATTTGACAGAATAGTTGAAGGTATCGACAGCGATAACTTCCAGCTTATCCTTGATGTGCACTGGATTGCACGCGCAGGACTTGATGTAGCGAAATTCATCCGCGACCACAAGGATATGATTGCGTGTGTACATTACAAGGATTTCAAGGTTGTTAACCGCGAACCTCTCTTTGAAAAAGTTGGTTACGGCAATTTGAACTGGGATAGCATTATTGAAGCTTGTGAAGAATCAAGCGCACAGTTCGCACTCGTTGAACAGGACAAGTGCTACGATGAAGATCCGTTTGAATGTCTTAAGAAGAGTTATGACTATCTTGTGACAAAGGGGTATAACTAATGAATGCTTGTATAGTTGGATTTGGTTGTATCGGACCGGTTCATGCAATTTCAATAAAGTATACAGATTGTGCAACAATTTACGCAATCTGTGACATAAATAAAGAGCGTGCTGACAAGGGCGCGCAGGAGTATGGTGCAAAGGCATATTATGACTATGACGAATGTCTTAAGGACGAAAATATTGATGTTGTTCATATTTGCACACCGCACTATCTTCATTTCGAAATGGTTAGAAAGGCGCTTGAGGCAGGTAAGCAGGTTATCTGCGAAAAGCCCGTAACAATGAAAAAGGAAGAGTTTAAGATTCTGATGGAAAGCTACGATATATCAAAAGTTTTTCCGATAATTCAGAACAGAACAAACCCCTGTGTCGTGAAGATGCTTGAACTTATCAGCGAAAACGATTATGGTAAGATAAAGGGTGTAAAGGGTATTGTTACCTGGCACCGCGACGAAACTTACTATAACAGCGAAGAATGGCGAGGTAAAAAAGCTACCGAAGGTGGTGGCGCGCTCATCAATCAGTCGGTGCATACACTTGACCTTATGATGCTTTTTGGAGGCAAGGCAACTTGCGTTGAAGCGACTATGAAAAACTACTCGCTCAAGAATGTTATTGAGGTTGAGGATACAGTAGATGCACATATTCTGTACGAAAACGGCGCAACGGGTATTTTGTACGCTACAAACGCGTATGCAGGTAACAGCGCACCTCAATTTGAGATTGTGTTTGAAAATGCCATTCTCACATACCTTGACCGCAAGCTTTTTGTAAATGGTGAACTTGTTTGTGAAGACGGCGACGGATTTATCGGCAAATCATACTGGGGTAAAGGCCACGCCAATACAATCAGCGGGTTTTACACGGGGAAGAGCAAGCTTACTCTTGCTGATATAAAAAACACAATGGACACAATGTTCGCTATCTACGAAAGTGCAAACTCTAACGAACCTGTAAATTTATAAGCTAACAGTTTGGGGACGGGGCAGTTTTTGTTACACCTGCGGTTAACAAAAACTCCCGCTGTCCCCAAGCAATAACAGGTCGTTTTTGTAAGCCGAAGGCGTAACAAAAACGACCTGTCCCCTTAAGGAGTAAAATTATGCTTAAAGAACTTATTAAGGAGAGAAATCTCCCCGAATTTAAGTCAAAAGAAGAAATGCTTGAAATAATGAAGCGTGAGGTTTACGGATACCTTCCTCCCGCACCTGAAAGTCTTGAGTTTATTGAAACCGATGCATTCATTCCCAATTATTGTGCGGGTAAGGCAATTTCAAAAAAGGTTGATGTGAAAGTAACCGTCAAAGGTCAGGAATTTTCATTTCCGTTTTATATGTCAATCCCCAAAAAAGAGGGCAAGCACCCCTTTTTCCTTCTTGTCGGATACGGCGACGAGCTTACTGCACGCTATGTACCTTTTGAAGAAATTATCGACAACGGCTTTGCCGTAATCAATTTCAAGTATGGCGAAGTAACTCGTGATAACGACGACTTTTCAAACGGTCTTGCAGGCATCCTTTATCCTGATGGAAAGCGCGGCCCTTCCGATGCGGGTAAAATCGCAATCTGGTCATGGGCGGCACAACGCGTTATGGACTATCTTGAAAAGCAGGATTATCTTGATATGAACTATGCAACGGTTTGCGGTCATTCAAGACTTGGTAAAACTGCACTTTATACAGCGGCAACCGATGAACGATTCAAGTTTGCGTATTCAAACGATTCAGGTTGCAGCGGTGCGGCGCTTTCAAGAGGTAAGGTAGGTGAGCAGGCCCAGCGAATCTGCAATGTTTACGGCTACTGGTTCTGCGAAAACTATATTGCACATTCCAAGAATGTTGAAACAATGCCATTTGATCAGCATTATCTTACCGCATCAATCGCACCCAGATACGTCTACGTTGCAAGTGCCAACGAAGACCAGTGGGCAGACCCCGTGTCAGAATTTTTAAACTGCGTTGCAGTAGGTGAATTTTTCGAAGCGCAGGGCAAAAAAGGTTTCATATGCGAAGACAGACTTCCCCAGGTCGGCGATATGTATCACGAAGGAACGGTTGGTTATCACCTTCGTGCAGGTACACACTACCACAGCCGTGAAGACTGGCAGAAAGCAATGAAATTCATAAGAAGCAAAATGAACTAATCAAAAGCTCGTGACTTTGTCACGAGCTTTTTGATATAGTATTGAAATCCCGATTTTTGTGTGATATGATTAAATAGTCGAGTTGTGTTTTTATCCTGACTTGACACGAACTATTACAAGAAGTAAGGTTTAGATACAATTGAGATTTCTCAGTGTTTATGCGGGTTTTAGCCGATTTACAATAGGTAAAACGACATATAAAATAGATAAATTGAGACGATATAAGAATGCAACAGTCATATCAACCACAGGTAGAGTTGGCATGCTGATAATATTTGTAAATACCTTTATAGTTGGAAGTTTTTTGCTTATAATATCAGTAAAATAGCTTATACGAGGTAGACAAATATGGATAAATTTAATTCAAATAAAATTAAAGAATTGAGAGAATTAAATCACATAACGCAAAAGCAACTCGGAGATTTACTGGGGATTAGCGACAGGGCAGTTTCAAAATGGGAATCAGGATTATCAAAACCGTCGGGAGAAAATCT
>JAZNLD010000185.1:0-3542 GCA_045578925.1 Clostridia bacterium | reverse complement strand
GATAATCACTTTGTTTTGCCATGTGCGTTTTCCGAGCATTGCGAGGAAATTCTCGCACGGCATAAAATCAAATATTTTTTACTGTATAGGAACGCAAATTCCTATACAGTAAAAAAAAAACGAAGGGGTTTCCCCCTCCGTTTACATCATCTGTTGCACCATCGGATTTGCCTGTTGCATCATGGACCCGTTTGGTTGCATTATCTGATTACCCGCTGCTTGATTTGGCATACCTCCTTTTAAGATTGCATTCTCCTTCATCAACTGTTGCATCTGCATCATCATCTGTTGCATCTGATTAAATAAGGTTTGCCCCTGCTCTACATAGGTCACAACCTCTTCCTTTCCTTCGAAGGTCATCAGTTTAAGTGCCATAAGCGACTGCTGGGCCATTTCAGGATTAAAGAAACCCGCAGTGTACAGATTCATCGCAGTTTCATTCTGTGAAAGCGTTGAGAACGGATTCTGCTTCTGTGCGTGTACCGTTATATCAAAAACGGGTTTTCTGAAAAGCACTTCTCCTTCTACACCCTGAATCTGTTGCGGAACTAATGAACTGTTATCAAACGCAACAAACTGATTCCCCTGACCGTTAGGCTGGGTAATTCTGTAAACTCGTTCTATAGTGTAGAACTGTCTTAATCTCTCAATCAGCATATGTACAATATCCTTGTACGCCTCGCGCGCCGATTCAATAAGGTCGCGGGATAGCTTGTTTCCTGCCTCCTGAAGTGTAGCAATTGCTGTACCGCTTGTAACACCCTTTGCAGTGTTTCCCTGGGTGAAGTCTGTGTTACCTGCAGTTTCTTTAAGCTCGTTTATCTTTTCGGTTCTGTGCTTGAAGAGTGCTGACGATATTTCAGGCGGTCTTATCTGAACAAGTCTTTCCTCGTCTATGATGCCCTCAACCTCTATAATCGAATTGTTTACATCAAGAAACTCCTCTTTATTGATTCCCATATCAGCTTTAGCAAAATATCTCGGATGCGACGCAAGGTGCGTGTGCCTCATAATATTTGCATCAAGCTTGTCGATATACATCTGCGGTTCTTTTGTTACCGAGATTATGCCGAATCCTACAGGTGTACCTTCTTCAGGATAAAGAACATCAAACACGACAGGATATTTACCGTCTTCATACCATCCTTTTTCATAGCCTTTCTCGTTTTCGCTTGCAAAAAGGACATTTTCTTCGCAGAACTTGCAGTAATGAAGCACGCCGTTTCTCTTATAGTACCAATCCACTACAAGCACCTTGTCGCTGGTGTCAATCGTGTCATCGTGTACATATTTTGCAAGCTCGCCTGTGTCCGACCCTTTAATGTTAATATCAGGATACCTCTCTTTGATATCATCTGTAGCCACTAAATCACATATAAAAAGATTTCTGCTCTTCTGAATATCTTTGATTCCCGGTTCCCAGAATATATTCAGAAGGTCAAGATACTTAATCTCCGCTGCGCCTTTACCGTCTTCTGCACTGCCGTTCCAGAATACACCGTATGCGACACACCCGTGTTTGAGCTTGTACCAACACGAATCTGAATATGTCCTTTTAAATCCGTTCTGTTCAAAAATAACAGGTATAATACTTGAAAGAATCTTGGCGCTCTCTTCATCAGAAGCCTCTCTGGGAAGCATCACAGCTTCGGGATAATTATCCATCATATCAGCGTGACGGTTTATGATTGCATTGAACATCCATCCGCTGCTGGGTGTGTATTCCCCGCCCTTAATGTGCTCCCACTGCTTTCTTTTCCAGAATAGTTCATCCTCGACAATTCTCTTCTCAAGCACCTTCTTACCGTCTTTGTACTTCTGCAGGGTTGAATGAGCTTCTTTTATTTCATTTTCACCGATTTTTTTCTTTTCCAAAACCATTTTTACCACCGCCATTATTCAAGTGTTCCGCGCAGAAAATTGGCCATCTTGCGACACAGCCAATAAACATTTACATCCTCTTCGCATTTAGTCATCCATAATTGACCGTCTGTAATTATTCCTGCGTTCATAAGCTCCCAAACAATGTCGTTTACCGTCTCTACCGCCTTAAGGCTCCCTTGTGTAAAGGGAGCTGTCGGCTCCGCCGACTGAGGGATTGAACTGTCCCCGGTCAGAAGCGGAAGCAAATGCTCCTCAAACGCTCGTCTTGTGTTTCCGCCGAAAAAGTTTGTTCCGGGACAAGTCTTTGCACTCTTACCTTTTACATAATCGCCAAGCGACGTGCCGCCACTCGTCCACCATGCGTGATATGTAACATTATCCTTGGCATTAAGACCAAATCTATCAAGAAGCACCTTAACCGCACCGATGATTGCATTCTTCTGCGCGTCGGTCATAGCGTCTCCGCCTTTGTCAAAATTACCAAGACACTCAATGCATATTCCGTTTGAATTTGCACCTTTTATACCTGCGGGGGCTACGTTCATATCGCGCCCTGTCATAATCACACCGTCGGGGAATATAGTGAACTGCTGTGCAATATCACTCCACCCGTTTGTGTTTATGTGATAGTTTCGCATACCGTTCTGAAGCGAAATGTGATTATCCCCCGTAAACTGCTTATAGCTTGGAGAATATGTGTGGTGAAGCTGAACTATTTTGATTTTTCTTGTCACATTCAGCTTTGTCATGTATTCCTTAAACGCTTCAACCGTACTAAAACTCTTAAATTCCTTTGCCATTACTCAACGCCTTCTTCCTTATGGTTTGTATGAAATGAAACACATTTTTCAAGTCTTTTTTCAAAAGTGTCAATTCTCTTATGCGCCTGCTTGGTAGACTCCTCGATTCTTATCACTTTGTCGCGAAGTTCTCTTACTGAACCTCTGACATCTCCAACCTCTGTTTTTATATCGCCAACGCATTGGGAAATACTCTCAAGCTTTACCATCACACTTGTATGTGTTGCAATTTCAGAAGCTGTTTCTTCTTTGGTATCTTTTTTTGAAGTTTTGAAGTGGCCTACCAGGTTAAGAAGCAATCCTCCCGCAGCAATCCAAATCGCTATTTCAGCTGTGTTCATCCTCATCACTCCTTAACCTCGGGAAGTCCTGCAACACTTGTAAGAATTGAATACACAAAAGCCACTAACCCTGCACTCAGAGCAAGTTCCCAATCTGTTTCCTGCATTATCCCTCCGACGGTTATAAGCGATGCTGTTGTCTGTGCAAATGTCTTGATTGCGCGTCTTACTGCTGCCTTTATCCATTTTTTAAACTTATTACTCATTTCTATTCCTCCATCCTTTTATATTCCCCGCTTATTTTCGCATTGATAACTGTCACTATTTCGTAGTTTGTATATCCGCCAAGTGTAGGGATTTCAGGAAGTTCAATAACCTCTTGAGTTGTACCGGCTGCATAGAATACAGTAAATGGGTTTCCTTCTTCATACCACTGTTGGAGGAGTGCCTTCCATTCATCTACGGTAATAGAAGCAGAGAAGGGACACGCATAGACATATCTTTCTTTAGAGTTAGTATTGTAAGTCAAGAAGTCGGAGGCCAAGCGGTCTTAGGAAGACAACATATGAGGACAACT
>JAZNLD010000184.1:0-6701 GCA_045578925.1 Clostridia bacterium | reverse complement strand
ATCACAGTTGACGGCAACCTTATGGAGAAGGCAAGCACATATACCAAGAACTTCACAAATCCCAAGTGGGCACATATTGAAGATTACGCAGGTTTCTACTTCCCGCAGGGAGGCGACCTTGTAATGAATAAGGTTACAACCACATCCAACTTCCTTGAAATGTGGTTCACCCACGGTGTTTCACCGCAGAAGGGCACATACGCTTATGTAACAATGCCCACCAAAACTGCAGAGGAAACAAAAGCATACTGCGAAAATCCCGATATCGAAATTCTTTCAAACACAGAAAAGCTTCAGGCAGTCAGGGAAAAGACACTCGGACTTACAGGTATGATTTTCTGGGAAAAGGGAAGTTTTGAAGATATCAACGCTTCAGAGCCGATGGTTGTAATGAGTGAAAAGAAAGGTGAAGAATACAAGGTTATTATATCCGACCCCACAAAGCTTCTTTTATCTGCAACCATGACAGTAAGCGGTGCTTACGAGGCAGTATCATCCGATGAGCGTTGCACAGTTACAAATGAGGGTGGAAACACTGTCATTACAATTGACTTTGCAGGTGCAAAGGGAAGAACTCTCCCCGTAGTATTGAAGAAAAAATAATTTAATTTTATTAAATAATATATTATAAGGAAGGAAAGTGATTTAAAAATGAAACACTTAAAAAACATTTTGAGCATAGCTCTTGCAGCTGCTTTGATGCTTATGCTCGCTTCAAGTGCATTTGCCGCTCCGGTAATCGAATTTGATTATGACAAGGAAATCTTCTTCGAGAATTTCGAAAGTGTAGCGGACGGAACAGCTTCGTTTGAAGCTTTGCCGCTGATGCATATTCAGAAAAAAACTGCCCTGGCAAATAAAATCAGCAAAATCGACGGAAATAATGTTGTAGTTCTCGCCAAGACCAGTACAGCCAGCGAGGGAAATTATGCCAGAATCAGATGTGTCAGCACACCTGTAGCAGGCAGTATTCAGGATATCTATGGATTGAATTTAGCTCCTTTGTCACAGGTGCAGGCATCTATGGATTTTTATATTGCGAGCGCTGCTAAATTTACTATAGCAGGATACCTTTATAATGGTGGCGTTAAGAGTGCTAACATGATTACTGTTGACGAAGGAAAGCTTAAAATTGGCAGCGATGAAACAGATGTAGAGATCAACAACAATACTTGGTACACAATTTCATTTACTTTTAATTTTGAAACAGGTAGATATGCTGTAGAAATTCGTGAACGCGGGGAAGCAGAAGCGTTAGGCGTTTTCACTAATAAAAGCATTCCCTCCGCTTTTAGCGCAGGTATACATTCCTTTGGTATTCTTTTTACCAACAGCGCTACAGGTTATGAAGTGTATATCGACAATATGAAGTATGCAGTTCCTTCTGCCCATGTTAACGAATATGCTTCAGACCTTGCAAAGCTTGATTTTGAAGAAACAAGTGATGGCTATGAAACAGTAACAGATGAAATTGCTATTTCAGCTGAGGCAACACAGTCATACTACACTTATGAAAAATTTGGAAAATATCCCGAAAAAATCAAGGCAGAAGCTTCTATCAAGAGAAATGAAGTTGGCGAAACAGCCCTCTACTTCGGAGATACCCAGATCGTAAGCCTTGGTCAGGACGGTCTTGTATCTGCTGATAGCTCTGTAGCACTCAGTACAGACAGCGAATGGACAAAGGTAACTCTCTACATGGATTTTGCAAGCAGAACATTCGATGTTCTTATGGATGGTGAAGAAATAGCTGCCGACGCAGCTATTCCCGCAGGTGTCACAACACCTGAAGCATTCAGAATTGGTGTTGAAAATGGCGGCACACTCCTCGTAGATTATATGAAGGTTTCTGCACTTGCTCCCTATGGAAGCAACAAAATCACAGGCTACCTTGATGAAAATGGTGCATTCAGCTACGGATATGTAGTAAATAATCCCGCCTCTGAAGAACGCGCATATAGCATTCTTAAGGTAAAATACGACAAAAACGGTGGTTACTTGGGTGTTGAAGAAATAACATCTCACAAAATAGCTCCCGCAACAATGGAAATTCAAAAATTTGCTGATGCTTCTTCTATTTTCTCATCAAATACTAATTACTACAGATTCTTTATGCTTGATGCAAATACTCTTGAACCCTTGAACTAATACTTAAAATGTTATCAGTTCTGCGACTATCATTCCGGCGTGCAAGCGCGCCGGAATGACGGCGCAAGGTTATCGCAGAACAAATTAGGAGGTATACACAATGAAAAGAAAACTTACGGCAATCATAGTAGCGGCAACTATGTCTATATCAGCGTTTTCATTTTCAGCTATAGCTGTAGAGAATACGGATACCAAGCCCTATGATTTTAACCGAGTGCTTTACGAGGAAACTTTCGATGGGGATAAGGCTGTTGATTCTCAGTTGGCATATGGCAGAGTAATTGCAGATATAGCTAATGGGGACACTACTGTAACCAGCACGAAGGAACAAGGTGATTATGCCTCCATAACCAGAGATGATGGTGGTGTAAGTAAGGGTTCGTATTTTGGCATTGCATTTGGTGCTGATAGCGGAGGTCCCATTGATCAGTTGCAGTGCCCTCTTTCCGAGCTTGGCAGAGCGCAGGTAAGCTTTGATTTTTGTCCTGTCGAGATGGGAGATAAATCCCTTGTTCTCCAATTTTACGACAAGTACTCTGACACAACTGCCGCAAAAAGTGCTAATCTTATAACATTTAAAACAGATGGTACCATCTCTTTTTTAAAAAGCAAAACTACAGTAAACTATACTACAAAGACATGGATGAGCTTTGATGTGTTCTTTGATTTTGATGCGGACAAATATACAGTGTATATCGACGGAAATAAGGTTGTCGGAGACGTTGTATTGGAAGGCCTCAATACCTGTGTTGAATCTGTAAGGTTGTTTGTAAATCCTTCTCAGGAAGCATACACCGTTTACATGGATAACTTCAGAATTGCGATTCCGAAAGAGTTCGGAATTGAAAAATCTACTCCCTCAGCGGGCGAGAATGCCGCACTTTCAGATTCTATAACAGTAGAATTATCAAATATGCCCACATCATTCCCTGAAGATGCAGTTACGCTTACATCTGTACCCGAGGGCGCAGTTTACAGCGTTTCCTGCGAAAATAATACAGCAACTATCGCCATTGAGGGCGGTATGCAGTACGAAACAGCGTACACAGTTACAGTAAGTGATGCTCTGGTTGATATTTACGGTCAGCCGATGAGTGATAAAAACAGTATTACAATTACTACTATGAGTGAGCCTGATCCCGACATACCCGTCGATCCCGAAGAGCCTGAAATTCCCGAGCCTGAAATTCCCGAGCCTGAAATCCCCGAGGCTCCGCAGATGCCCACTCCTTATAACCGCGAATTATTTTTCGAAGATTTTAACGGGGATACATCATTTAATTCACAACTGAATATCAGTAACAGAGACGGCTTCACAAGAACCATTGAAAGTGGTGACGAAGAAGTTATAAGTAAGAAAGATCAGGGCGACTATGCCCATTTGTCAAAGGACGATACCTCCAATGATATATATTTTCGCGTAAAATACGGTGACGGAGAAGCTCCCGTTCAGTCACAGTGCGATATTTCCGAACTTGGCAGAATGCAGGTAAGCTTTGATATCTGTCCCGTTGTACTAGGGGACAAGGCACTTAATATGTTCTTCTACGACAGATACAGTGTCGCTGAAACAATCACAGAAACTCTTATCGTATTTAAAACCGACGGAACTATTACTTTTGCGAATACTTCTGTCAAAAAGGATTATTCATTGAAAACATGGATGAGTTTTGATATTTTCCTTGATTTTGAAACAGACACATACTCTGTATATCTTGACGGCGAAGAAGTTTTCAAGGATGTTGTTCTTAAAAAACTTAATGCCTGTGTTGAATCCATGGGCCTTGTTATAACAACTACAACTACTCCGTGGTCAATTTATATGGACAATATGCGAATTGCTATTCCAAAAAAACTTTATGTTGAAAGTAGCACACCTGCAGACTCAAGCGAATTGGTGAATGTGGCAGACGATATTACAATCAACCTTACAAATGATATTGTTGATTTTCAGCCCGAAATGGTAACTGTCCTTGCGGATGGAACGGAGGCAGAATGTGACATCTCTGAAGAAAACGGAGTTGTTACAATTAGTTTTGAGGACGGTATGGATTTTGAAACTCCGTATACCGTAACACTTGACGGGGAAATGACCGACATTTACGGACAGAAGCTCGGGGAAGATAAGACTATTTCTTTCTCAACAGAAATGAGTAAGATTTCTTCATCAATTCCGAAATTTACTGATAAGGTAAGCGCGAAGGTTGTTAATCCTGCTTCTGCTACCACAGCTGCACTTGTTGTTGTGGTTCGTGACGCGGATGGAAGTGTAACTATTCATCCCGATGAAAAAGAAGTTCCGGCACAGAGTACAACTCACTTTGAAGTTGATTTTGATTATAAATCTCTGACAGAAGGGCAGAGCGTGTATGCGTTTGTTGCAGACGGTGTTGTCTCAGGCAATTTGTTAAGAGATGTTGTTGCATCACCCGATAAGATTTATGCGAGTGATTCAAAAAATGTATCTGCTTCTCTCGATAAAGCGGATTTGGTAGGCGATACTCTTTTCATTGAGGGTAAGTTAACAGCAGAAATTGAAAAAAATATAATTTTGAAAATAATCACACAGGAAAATACCCCTGCATATATTTTGCCTTTGCAGAGCGATGAAAATGGCAAATTCTCTCTTGAAATCTCTGCTGATGACATTCCTTACGGTATACATTTCGTTTCCGTGACAGGATTTGGTATGGCAGAAAGCAATAAGAAAAAGATAGTACGAATGACCAATGAAGAAAAAGAAGCTATCTTAACGGCTGTCAACGGTGCAAACAATTCTACACAGGTAAAGACAGTCATGGAAGACGAAGCTTACAAAGAAAAAATAAATCTTCCTGCAGAAATCTGTGTGGAAAATACATATACTACCTTATTTGAGCAGCTTCCTTTTGAAACATATGATAATATGATCGAAACTGCATATCAGGCAGATTCTCTTCTGAAAAAAATAAATGATTCCGACTGGTCAGAATATACCCAACTCTTTGATGATTATGGCCATATAATTCTCAAGGGTGCGCAGCAGATTTTGAAATATAATGATTGCGATTCAAACAAGAAGAATGAAATCAACAAACTTATAAAACTGGAAACTTCATTTTCAAGCTTTGTAGTATTCAGAGTTTCTTTTGATAATGCAGTTATTGAAAAAACCACCGTTAAGGAAGAAGGTTCTTCCGGAGGTTCAGGTGGTGGCGGTGGCGGAGGTAATGTTCCGTTTGAAAAATTTGAAATGGAAACAGTTGCTCCCCCGCAGGAAAATGAAGAGCCCGCTAAAAATATTTTCAAGGATATGCAGGAAGTAGCCTGGGCGAAGGACAGCGTTATGAAGCTTTGTGATATGGGTATAGTTTCAGCAGCTGATAATTATCGTCCTTATGATAATATAACACGAGAAGAATTTATAAAAATGCTCGTAGTTCTTTCCGGAGTAGAAATTACTGCAGGCGATAACTTTACAGATGTAAGTGGAGATGAATGGTTTGCTCCATATCTTTCCACTGCAAAAAAAGCAGGTTTTGTAAATGGCATTGAAGGCGGTGCCTTCGGCGTAGGAAGAAACATCACTCGTCAGGATATGGCAGTTATGGCATATCGCGTAGCTTCTGTAATGAGTAAGAATCTTAAAGGCTCGGTTGCGGAAGTGTACTTTACTGACTATAACTCAATAAGCGGCTACGCTAAGGATGCAATAGGTGCTTTGCAGAAAGCAGGAGTAATCTCAGGTATGGGAGACGGAAGTTTTATGCCTCAGGGCGTTGCAAATCGTGCACAGGCTGCAGTTATAATCTGTAATCTTATTAAAGCGATGGAGTAAGGAGGGGTTATGATGAAAAAAATTAAAAAAACTATTGCTGTATTGCTTGTTCTATGCCTCTTTACATCATTACCTTTGTTTGCTCAGGCAGATGAAGAAAAAACCGAGGTAACAAAAACACAGGAATTCAGTAAACTTGAAGCGTTTGGAATCGTGAATGCAGATGATGAACTCTTCTACTACACAAGTGTATCCAGAGGACTTTTTGTATACTATGCAATGAAGCTCAAAGGCGGAGCAGATATGTATGCAGGGGCAAAAAATGTCTTTGAGGATGTAGATGATAATAGCGTAGGTTCAGCTGAAATTTCACAGGCTTGTGCAGAAGGAATTATAAGCGGAAAAACCGCAAACAAGTTCTATCCTAATGATAATATTACAAGAAACGAAGCGGCAAAAATCCTGATTACGATATTAGGATATGGGGATATTGCCGAGAGAAGTGGCGGATTCCCGAGCGGATATGTAACTCTCGCAACCCGATTTAACCTCTTTAAGGGATGTACATCAACTACGCAGGAAGAAATTTCCGTACCTGATTTCCTTACAATTTTATTGAATGTTCTGGAAACAGAGATAGCGCAGATGGAGTCTATAGCAAAAGGGGATAACAGCTTTTCTGCAGGCTATGTAGTTCAGGACGGAAGCACATTGCTTTCAAATGCACTTGGTATTTATAAATCAACGGGAATTGTTGAAACTAATGAATATACTTCCATAAATGGTAAAAGTACTA
>JAZNLD010000183.1:0-4869 GCA_045578925.1 Clostridia bacterium | reverse complement strand
CGGTTTTCAGGGCTTTTATATTCGCTTGACTAATAAAATCTGTTTTATTTTTGTCGGTTCGTTTAGAATTGCCAACCCCTACAAAATTTTCATATATTTGATCTTGCTTGCGGTTGACCGACTTTTTCGACAGTCTGAGGAATCCGTAAAAACGGATTCCTGTAAAATGTTTTATTTGAATTTAGCAGATAGGTGTTCCTTCGGGAATAGCATCATCAACGAAGATAACCTTACATCCGCAGGCATTATTTGTACCTGCAAGGAGCATACCGTTACTTGTAACACCGCTGAAACGGGCACTTGCAAGGTTTGCTACAACGATAATCTTCTTACCAACGAGCTCTTCAGCCTTATAGTCATGCTTGATGCTTGAAACGATAACTCTTTCCTGGAGACCATCAAAAAGAGTAAGCTTTAAGCAATTATGAGACTTTCTGATTTCATTAACCTTCACAATCTTACATACACGAAGGTCAATCTTGGAGAAGAGGTCAATATCAATTTCTTCCTTGATGGGCGCTACGGGATCGGGTTCGCCGTAAACCTTTTCTTCTTCGTGGACTTCTTCAACTACCTCTTCAACGGGGGGGTTCTTTTCAATCTCTGTCATAGGTGTTGAGAAATCAAGAAGACTTAAATAACTGTCCTTATCAACTGCGAAGAGGAAGAGATAAAGTCTCGGACCTCGTTCCTTGTCAATAATAAGCTTATAAACATTCTTGAAGAACTGTCCCTGAATACCTTTAAGCTCCTTGGGATCCATGTCTTCACCAAAAATTTTCTTGGGAATAGCATAAAGCTCAGCGTTAAGGTCGTCAAGTGTATACCCTTCTGTCTTAAGGAAATCGCAAAGAAGTTCAATTTCCTTCTTTTCTTCGTCTGTGAAGCTGTTATAAAGCTCCCAGTTACGATAAGTGCGGAGACGGTTTACATTTTCAGGAGAACACTGTTCAAGCCAGTATTTAGCTCTTTCAAGTCTGTCTGCAAAGGCTTCGTACTTGTAGGGAGTACCAATCTTTTCAAATACGATTTCAAGCATGGGCACATTGAAGTTAACAACGCTTCCGAGCTGAACGAGAAGGCTCATCGGAACTGTGGCAGGTTTTCTGCCCTCAACAGTTGTGTTGTACATTACATCCTTTGTATGTTCGTCTGCAGTACCGTCTTCCCATGCAGTCTGCATTTTGTCAAATTCAAAATACTGACGAAGGATACCATCGTCAAAGCAGAAGTCAAACGCCTTGAGAGGTTCAGTCTTTGAGTAAAGCCACAAAATAACTTCAGGCTGATAAAGCTTTAAAAGTGTATCGGGAGTAAGGTTAAGACCGGAAGAACCTGACATCTTACCTGTTGTACCTTTGATGCCGATAAATTCATAACCCTGGAAGATAGGAGGTTCAAAGCCGAATATAGCTTTTGAAATATCCTTACTTGTATCGTAGCTGCCGTGTCTTGCCGCGTGATCCTTACCACCGGGTTCGAAGTCAACGCCTTCATACATCCAGCGCATAGGCCAGTCAATCTTCCATGCAAGCTTGCAGTTGAAATCCTTTGTGAAATCAAATTCGCCTTCGTGACCGCATTCGCAAGAGAACTGTGCAACTGTGCAGTCATCTGAAAGTGAATGAATCTTTGTTGTATCCTTACCACAAACGGGGCAGTAGATGCTTACGGGGTAATATGCTTCGCGTTCGCCTTCCTGTGCCTGCTGTGTACGGTGTGAATCAAGAATATCAAAAATCTCGCCACGCTTACGAAGTGCGTGGAGAATGTGCTCTACATACTTACCGCTTCTGTACATTTGGGCCTGATGGCGGTAATCCATATCAATACCGAATTTTACGATTGATTCTTCAAATTCCTTTTCGAAATATTCGGCATATGTTTTTATTTCAGGTGCATCGGCAAAGGGGTTCTCAACATCAGCATAGGGTTTGCCGATATGCTGTTCAAAATCATCGCGTACCTTGGCAACATTTACGGGAACTTTTCTGAGTCTGTCAAATTCGTCCCAAGAGAAGAGAAGACGCGCTTTTTTACCCATTTTACGAAGTGCTCTTACAACAAAGTAGCTTGTTGCAATATCACGGAAGTTACCAATGTGAATAGAACCGGAGGGACTTATACCTGCGGCGCACACATATTCTTCCTTATTGGGGTTTCTATCAATAATTCTCTGTGCTATTTCTTCTGACCAATGCATAGTTCATCATCCTTTTAAGTAATTTGCATATTCCAAATTATTATATATCTTTTTTGCTTATTTGTCAATTGTTTAGGAGGAATTATAAAAAATACCTTGACAATTTTGTAAGAATATGTAATAATAACACTGTTATTTTAATATTGGCTATGTGAAGTTTGCAGGAAAGTGGCGTTTTCGCCTGCCGAAGGAGTAACACTCTCAGGAGCAATAATTGTAAAGACTGCATACGGATAGCTCTCCGGAGAAGTCCGCTTCTTTTATCTAAGAAGCAAAAGGATGCCGAAGGTGCAAGGCGTATTATGTACGCTAATCTCTCAGGCAAAAGGACGGAGGTATATGGCAATATTGTCATATTTACTGCGCGGAGTTTTTATATGTAAAAACTCTGTTTTTTATTTCGCAGGCCAAAAAGAAAGGAAGTTTTAATTTATGATGCAGTGGTTGACAGATTTCAACAACATCATCAACAGTTTTGTGTGGGGTAAGGGCGTATGGCTTCTTCTGTTCGCGGGACTTGTTACAACAATCATCACAGGTGTGTTCCAGATTACACACATCAGACACTGGTTTGCTGAAACTCTCGGTTCTATTTTTAAGAAGGATGTTTCAGGTCATGTCCAGGGCAAATCGATTTCACAGTTCCAGGCCCTTTGTACTGCTCTTGCAGCTACAATCGGTGTAGGTAACATTGTCGGTGTTGCTGCCGCTATTTCAATCGGTGGACCCGGTGCTGTTTTCTGGATGTGGATTGCCGCATTTCTTGGTATGATGACAAACTACTCTGAAAATGTTCTTGGTATTTACTACAGAAGAAAGAACGCTGACGGCGAATGGTCTGGCGGTGCTATGTATTTCCTTGAAGACGGTCTTGGTTCTTACAAGGGATGTAAGCAGATAGGTAAGATTCTTGCAGTTCTCTTCTCGATTTTTGCAATCCTTGCATCATTCGGTATCGGTGCAATGGGTCAGATTAACAAGATTGTTATTTCTATCGTTGAAAACTTCAAGATTCCTGCTCTTGCAAACAATATGCTTTACGAAGGTGTAAGCGTATACCATCTTATCCTTGGTATCGTGCTTGTTATTATTGCAGCTCTTATCACTCTTGGCGGTCTTAAGAAGATTGCAAACTTCGCTGAAAAAGTAGTTCCCTTTATGGTGGTTCTCTTTATTGCAGGTAGCCTTATTATCATCGCAAAGAACTTTACTATGATAGGTACTGCATTTGCTGCTATATTTAAGACAGCTTTCTCTGCAAATGCTGCATGGGGCGGTGCTGCAGGTGTTACTCTCAGTGCAATTATTACACAGGGCTGTAAGAGAGGCGTGTTCAGTAACGAAGCCGGTCTTGGTTCATCAGTTATGGTTCACTCAAACTCAAACGTTGTAGAACCCGTTCGTCAGGGTCTTTGGGGTATTTTTGAAGTATTTGCAGACACAATGATTGTTTGTACAATGACAGCACTCGTAGTTCTTACTTCAGGTGTTATCGACCTTACAAGTGGTGAAATCCTTCTTGGCGCAACACAGGATACACTCGTTGCTACAGCTTTCACAACAGTATTTGGTTCACTTGGCGGTAAGTTTGTTGCAATTGCAATTCTTCTTTTTGCTTTCACAACTGTTCTTGGTTGGGATCACTACGGAAGCAAAGCGTGGGAATATCTCTTCGGTACAAAGTCTGTAAAGGCTTATAAGGTAATCCACCTTGTAATGATTCTTTGCGGTGCACTTCTCACATCTTCACTTGCGTGGGATATTTCAGATACATTCAATGGTCTTATGATGGTACCTAACCTTATCGCAGTAGTTGCTCTTTCAGGTCTTGTAAGAAAGATTACAAGAAACTATGTTGACAGACGCCTTAAGGGTAAGGATATCAAGCCTATGATTTCTGTATTCCCTGAAATTCAGGAAGAACAGGAAAAATTGCTTGCTGAAGGACGTAAGTAATTGATACATAAAGCACCTTGCATCTATGGATGTGAGGTGCTTTTTTCAATGTACAGAAAACTTTATGTTTTTTTCGTGAGTAATATCTGTCGGCTTGCACTTTGGTCAGGACGCGAAATGGGTGAAGCGGCACGCTTCTTTTTTGTAAATAAAATATGGACTTTTTTCATTAGTGGTGATAAAATAACTTTGTACGGAGGTTGTGGTTATGAATATTGTGGTTATTGACGGACAGGGCGGACAGCTCGGTGCGCAACTTGTAAAAGAAATACTTTCGCAGTTTCAGAATATAAATCTTACCGCAATCGGCACAAATGCTGTCGCGACTGCTGCCATGCTTAAAGCAGGGGCGAAGAATGCAGCAACGGGCGAGAATCCCGTTGTAGTAGCATCGAGAAATGCCGATGTTATCATTGGACCGGTGGGTATTGTGATTGCAGACTCTCTTCTTGGAGAGATAACTGAAAAAATGGCAGTTTCAGTTGGAAAATCAGATGCAACACGAATACTTATTCCCATGAACAGATGTGACAATCTGATTGCAGGAATTGAAAATATGAGTATCGGAATGCTCATTGAAGATGCATTGAAAAAACTTAAAAGCCTTGCGTAACCGAAAGTGAGTAATCCGAACTCTGATTTTTAGAGGCAGATTTTCGCCTTCGATGTGTTAAAATACTCGGTAATCCGTCAGGATTACCTGTGTTTTT
>JAZNLD010000182.1:0-2618 GCA_045578925.1 Clostridia bacterium | reverse complement strand
CTCTACCGTAGAAATCGTCAGCATTGATAACAGCAAAGGGCTCATTGAGACACTTTTTACCACAAAGAAGAGCGTGTGTAGTACCCCAAGGCTTTACGCGGTCAGCAGGAATCTTATCTGCTTCAACAAAATCAGTGATGCCCTGGAAAGCGTATTCTACGTTTACCTTTCCTTCAATTCTCTTACCGACTGTGTCACGGAAGATTTCATAATTTTCCTTTTTGATAAGGAAAACTACCTTATCAAATCCTGCCTGAATCGCATCGTAAATAGAGAAGTCAATGATAAACTCTCCGTGTTCAGTAAATTTGTCAATCTGCTTGAGGCCACCGTAACGCGAACCCATACCACCTGCAAGAATAAATAATGTCATAGTAAATCGAACCTTTCATAATTATTTTTTACACATATATTGTAAAACAAAATGGATGATTTTTCAAGGGTTTAAGTGAAATTAATATTTAATAATTTCACTTTCTTCTACAAGAGAACTCTTTAGTTTTGTCAAAACTCGGAATAGTTGTTTTCTCTCATTATCAGTGAGACAATTGAGCACCATATCAGATTCTTCCTTGACTTTTTTACCGATATATTTATTATGTTCTTTACCTTTATCGGTAAGATAAACTCTAATTGCTCTAAGGTCGTATGCATCAGTTTTTCTAACCACTAAACCTTTACTCTCGAGCTTTTGCAGAGTAACACTGATTGTGGGAGCCTTAAGATGTGTGTTTTTTGCAAGTTCCAACTGTGTAACTCCGTCTTTCAATGCAAGCTCCATCATAATGAGTCTTGAAGAATTTTGAAGAAGGGAGTTTTTATCCTCGTTTTGTACAAATCGGTTGTTAATTATATTCGCTATCTCACCGATCAAAAGAACCGGATTGTACTCATCAAAGAGAATTTCTTCATCGATATCGCGAATATCGCGGGACACTGATAAAATATGGCTGTTAATATTTAAATTCATTTACCAAAACCACCGTATACTGAATTATATTTCGTTCAGTTATTTTCTGAAAGATACTTATCAATGGATTCTGCAGCAATTTTCCCTGCGCCCATTGCAAGAATAACGGTAGCCGCACCTGTAACAGCATCACCGCCCGCATAAACAGCCATGCGGGATGTTTTACCGTTTTCGTCAGTTTTGATACCACCCCAACGCTCAGTATCAAGACCGGCAGTGGTATCTTTAATAAGCGGATTGGGTGATGTGCCGATAGACATAATTACCGCATCAACATCAAGAGTTATTTCACTGTCAGGAATTTCAACAGGACGGCGTCTGCCGGAAGCATCAGGCTCGCCAAGCTTCATCTGAGTATACTTCATACCTTTCACGAAATTATTATCATCGGCGAGAATTTCGCAAGGATTGGTAAGAAGTTTAAAGATAATTCCTTCTTCCTTGGCGTGCTCAACTTCTTCAGCTCTTGCAGGAAGCTCCTCCTCGGAACGGCGATACACAATATAAACCTCTTCAGCGCCAAGTCTCTTTGCACAGCGTGCTGCATCCATCGCAACGTTACCGCCTCCAACTACTGCAACACGATTTGCTCTCATAACGGGAGTGTCACTATCAGATTTATATGCTTTCATAAGGTTAATTCTTGTAAGGAATTCATTAGCGGAATACACACCGTTAAGATTTTCGCCGGGGATTCCCATAAATCTGGGGAGGCCTGCACCTGTACCAATGAATACGGCCTCAAATCCGTCTTCCATAAGTTCGTCAATAGAAACGGTCTTACCGATTACGGTGTTAGTCTCAAAGGCAACTCCGAGTGCCTTAAGATTATCAATTTCCGATGCAACGATAGCTTTTGGAAGTCTGAACTCGGGAATTCCGTAAACAAGAACACCTCCTGCAGTATGGAGTGCCTCAAATACTGTAACTTCGTATCCTTTTTTAGCAAGATCGCCTGCACAGGCAAGACCGGCGGGACCTGATCCCGCAATGGCAACCTTATGTCCATTGGATTCAGGCTTTACAGGTGTTTTGTCAGACATAAGTCTGTGTCTGTCAGCTACAAATCTTTCAAGTCTGCCGATACCTACAGGCTCTCCTTTTATTCCGCGTACACACTTAGCTTCACACTGGGACTCTTGAGGACAAACGCGACCGCAAACTGCAGGAAGAGAGCTGGATTTTGAAATAATATCGTAAGCATTCTCAAATTCACCCGCAGCAACCTCAGCGATAAATGCGGGAATATTGATCTTTACGGGACATCCGTTTATACAAGGACTGTTTTTACAGTTCAAACAACGGGTAGCTTCATCAAGTGCCTGCTCTTCTGTATATCCGAGGGCAACTTCGTCAAAATTCTTATTTCTGACAGTAGGCTCCTGGGATGGCATTTCGTTTTTCTTAAGTGACATATTTGCCATTTTAGTTGCTCTCCTTTTTATTTAACAGATTACAGGTTTCTTCGTGTGCATGACGTTCAAAGTTTCTGTACATAGAGGAACGCTTCATAGCTTCATCGAAGTCAACTTTGTGACCGTCAAAATCAGGACCGTCAACACAAGCAAATTTAACCTCGCCGCCTACGGTCAAACGGCATCCGCCACACATTCCCGTACCGTCAATCATAATCGGATTCATACTTACA
>JAZNLD010000181.1:0-6751 GCA_045578925.1 Clostridia bacterium | reverse complement strand
CTGTTGCTTCTGCAGACAGTTTAATCAGAAACTCTGTCAATGCGCTGTTTGTAAAGTCAATAACTGCTTCATTCTGAACAATTTTTTCGGTATTTCCCAAAGAGCCTTCGTCCATTGAAACAAAGCAGAGTTTCATATTTTCTTCTACAAGCTCCATCATATAGGCAATTTCTTTTTTAACCATTGCGAGCGCAATGTATGGAGTATTAATAAGTCGCTCGTCGACATATTTAAGTGACATTGTGTCATCCTTAACCTTTTTATCCTTGATAACAGAGCAAGAATAATTTACAAGCTGTTTCACAAACGGAAGAAGCAAAAGAGTAGTTGTCACATTGAATATAACATGGAAAAGTGAAACACGCATCTGAAGTGACATTGCGTCATCTCCGGGGAATGCTGACATAAGAATATTTACTACTTTTTCCTTGAAAATCCAGATAATAGCCGCAAACAGAACTGAACCTATTACATTAAAAGTAAAGTGGATAAGTGCCACACGCTTTGAGTTGGCATTCGCGCCGACTGACGCCAGAAGTGCAGTTACGCAAGTACCGATATTTGCACCAAGAATGATGAAAAGCGCAAGTTCAAGCGGAAGCACGCCCGTACCAACCATCGTGATAACTACACCCGTTGCGGCAGAAGAACTCTGGATAAGTGCGGTAAAAATAATACCTACGAAAATAAGAAGAAGCGGGAAATCAATTACCTTGAAAATTTCTGTAAAAAGATTTTCTACAAGAGGGTTTCCGAAAGCCTGCTCGCTGCTCATAATACTAAGACCAACAAAAATAAGACCGAGACCACTAAAAAGGCTACCTGCTATTTTAACCTTTTCCTTTTTTGCAAAGCCCATCATTACACCTGCAAAAGCAAAAAGATACATAAGCATATCAAAGTAGTCATTTTTAAGTGCAACAAGTACACCTGTAATAGTTGTACCGATATTTGCGCCCATAATAATCGGCGTTGCCTGCATAAGTGTCATTACGCCTGCATTTACAAGACCGATAACCATAACCGACGTTGCAGATGAAGACTGAATAATTGCCGTTACACCTGCACCTATTCCTACGCCTGAAAATCTGTTATTACTTATTTTTTCAAGCAGGCTTTTCATCCCTGCTCCGGCACTTCTTTCAAGTGCGTCGCCCATAAAGTTCATTCCGACGATGAATACGCCTACGCCTGCAAGAAGCCATATAAGACTCTGCAACAGCTGAATAATTTCTTGTGATGTTAACATATAAAACTCCTTTCAAATGTTTGCTTCATATATATACATACTCCAAAACGCAAGCAGAATAATTCATTTTGAGGTAAGAATTTTTAAAATTGACTAAGGCAGATTTTTCAAAAAATCCCGAATTCATCTCATTATAATATTATTACAAAAAAATTTGTAAGTCAATCTGTTTTCTGTAAAATTCCAGAAATAAAACGGAGGAAAAAGAAAGGTAAATCTGTTCAAGGCAAGCTCGTCGGCGTACGAGAGTACGGTAGAGAATGCCTTGGACAGAAGCAAGCAAAAAGCCCTGAAAACCACGGTTTTCAGTGCTTTTATATTCCCTTGACTAATAAAATCTGTTTTGTTTTTGTCGGTTCGTTTAGAATTGCCAACCCCTACAAAATTTTCATATATTTAATCTTGCTTGCGGTTGACCGACTTTTTCGATAGTCTGAAACGGAGGAAACTCCTCCGTTTTTTATATTATTTCTTAAGGTATTTTGCTACTTCTTCAGCTACAAGTCTTGTGATTGCTTCAATATCGGGCACCTGGGGTGCTGCACCATTTCCAGCCTTACCATCACTGCTGAAGAGCTTCATTTTCTGAAGTGTAGCCTGCTTAACAGCTTCAACTGCAGCAGGAATGAGGTCAATAAGACCCTTTTCCATACTCTGGAACTTTTTGAATTCAGCTTCAACAGCGGCAACATTGATATCTGTGAAGATATTAACCTTGCTGATACCGTCCTGAATAGCCTGTCTGAAGTCGTTATCTGTAAGACCGCTTCCGCCGTGAAGAACAAGCGGAACATCAACTGTCTTTGCGATTGTACGAATTCTCTCAAAGTCAAGTTTGGGAGGAAGCTTGTATGCACCATGGGCGTTACCAACTGCGATAGCAAGTGCATCCACACCTGTCTTTTCAACGAAATCCTTTGCAAGAGCAGGATCTGTGAAATACTTTGAAGGATCTTCAAGATGTGAACTGCCTTCCGCACTACCTTCGTTATCACCTACATGACCAAGTTCGCCCTCGATTGTAGCACCGTAAGAATGAGCAATATCTGCCATTTCCTTAACTTTTCTTACATTGTCATCGTAAGAATCTGTTGAGCAGTCGTACATAATTGATGAGAAACCAAGTTCAAGCGCCTTGATACAAGTATCGTATGTAAGACCGTGGTCAAGATGTACAACAACGGGAACTGATGCCTTTTTAGCCATGGGAAGAAGATAGTAAGAAACTTCTTCAAGCGGGCCATAAGGAAGCAAAACTTCAGCAGTACCCATGATAACGGGAGAACGGCTTGATTCTGCGGCATTGATAATTCCGCGTGCAAGTTCAAGGTTAACGGCATTGAAAAGACCTACTGCATATTTACCTGCTTTAGCGGGTCTTAATACCTCATTCATATTAACTAACATATATATTTCCTCCTATGAGTTTAAATACTTATATAACACGCCTTTCGGCAATTGTTTTCGTAATTAAGCAAAAGCAAATAGTCCGAATCTGCCTAAAGCGACGGAATTTTCAGAGAGCAGATTTTGGATTATTCGCTTTTGGTTAGTGGGTCAACACCGCGAAAGCGGTGTTGACCAAAAAAGCTAAAATTACTTCAATGTGGGAAGAATTTTTTCCACATCGCCGTGGGGTCTGGGAATTACGTGTGTTGCAACGAGTTCTCCAAGACGGCTTGCGCTTGTGCTGCCTGCTTCAACTGCTGACTTTACTGCGCCAACATCGCCGCGTACCATAACGCTTACAAGACCGCTACCAATTTTTTCAGTACCGATAAGAGATACATTTGCAGCCTTTACCATTGCATCTGCTGCTTCGATTGCTGCTACAAGACCTCTTGTTTCGATCATACCCAATGCTTCCTGTGCCATTTTTGTTTCCTCCTTGATTTATAAAAAATTAATTTATTGATTAAGATATTCTATCAATTCGTTAACACCATACCCCGTGTGAGAGTCTATTCTGAAAACTTTTTTACATCCGCTGATACGGAGCCAGTTTTCAGCACGGTCAGGGTTTGCCTCCTCCTGCTCACTCTTGGTCACAATTCCTATAACCTCACGGTTTACCATGCTTGTAATACACGGCGGAAAAAGTGAATACGGCTCAGTTGCGCTTATTAAAAGTCCGATGATATCAGCCTCATAAGAATAAAGCGCAAGTGCCCTTCCGAGATGATGAGTCTGGGCATATTCTCCGGGAGTATCTATAAGGTTGTTTTCGAATTTAATATACTGTGTTTTGTCGTAGCTTATCTTCTCGCCACGAAGCACCTGCGTAAGGGTTGTTTTACCACTTTCGCTTCTGCCCATTAAAATCAGATTTTTCATTATGTTTTGGTTATAGGGCATACGGTGAATTTAAGTGTATCTCGGCAATAGTCAACAAGTGCAGTAAGAGATGCCTGCACCTCGGAAACTGTACCGGTGACAATAAGCGTACCGCTGAAACGGTCAACAAAGCCAAGCTCTGCACCTGACGCCTTGGTAGCAATATCACCTGCAATTATTGCGGTTTCTGCCGGTGACATAGTCACAATACCGATTGCTGTTTTTGAATAATCAATAGCAGGATCAAGACCAAGCTTTTTATAAAGAATGTCATCGGGGTTTGCAATAATATGTGCAATTGTAATCTGCTTACCGGGAACAAGTTCCTGAACAATTCTTAATTTGTCCTGCATTGAAAGATTTTCAAACATGCCCTAACCTCCTTTTTTGCGGATTTTTTAGAAACCTGACTGCTCAGTTCTGTTAATAATATCGTTCTGAAGTGAGCGTGAAAGTGTTGTGAAGAGTGCGCTGTAACCAGCAACACGAACTACAAGGTTTTTGTAGTTTTCGGGATTTTTCTGCGCATCCAGAAGAGTTTCACGACTTACTACATTGAACTGCATATGCATACCCTTCTGATCGAAGAATGCACGGATAAGAGTAATAAATCCGTTTATTCCCGATTCACCCTTGAGCGCAGAGGGGTGGAATTTCATATTGAAAAGTGTACCGTTTGATGCGATACCGTGATCAAGCTTTGCAACAGAGTTTGCTGAAGCTGTAGGTCCTTTCATATCGCTTCCTGCAACGGGAGATACACCGTCGGCAATAGGTGTTCCTGCAAGTCTTGCATCAGGTGTTGCACCTGTCTGAAGGCCAAGCGGAACATTTGCTGACACGGGGTAAAGACCTGCATGGTACTTACCTCCACGGGGATTTTCGTACTTTTCAACGGGTTTTGTATATGTATAAGCTACTTCACGACCTACAAAGTCAACCTCATCAATATCATTACCGAATTTGGGAAGTTTCTTGATTTCTTCGTAAAGTGCCTGATACGCTTTCTTCTTACCTTCTTCTATGTTGTTTTCCTTTATCTGACTATAGATTTCGGCAATCTGTGCTTCGGAAACATCATAACCCTTGCTCTTTATTTCCTTTACAACCTCAATTGTAAGGTTTGTAGCATAGGCTTCTGTATGAGGCATACCGAAGTTATTTCTGATAGCGTCAGCATACTGCTCAAGTGACACTACCTTATTCTTGTAAATAAGTTCATTCATTGCATAAAGACCGTCGGCAACATTGGCGATACCAAATCCCTGCGGTCCTGTAAAGTTATAGATTGCGCCACCTTCCTGAACGCTCTTTCCGTTTGCGATACAGTCGTCAACCATCGCGGAAAGGAACGGAAGCGGACAACGCTCCATATGAGCAGCATCAACTGCGTTATCGGCGTTAACCATAAGTTTGATTGCGTAATCCATCTGCTTCTTATAAGCATCAAAGAGCTTTTCGTAGGTATCAAATTCAGAAAGCTCGCCTGTCTTGGGACCTACCTGAACGCCCTTGTCCATACCATTTGAGAATACAAGCTCCATAGGACGAAGCATATTGAAGAATGCGGCGTCGTGCCAGCCGTCTGTCTTACCGCCCTTCTGCGGTTCAACGCATCCGATTATGCAGTAATCACGGGCATCTTCAAGCGCTACCCCTCTTGAAATGAGGGCAGGAATTATAATTTCGTCATTGTAATATGCAGGAAGACCTATACCCGTCTTGGTAAGTGCTGCCGCCTTAACCATAAGTTCGTGCGGAGTACCGTTCCAAACTCGCATAGAAAGCGAGGGCTGAGGAAGGTTTACATGCATAGACGCACTGATACACATATATGTAAGGTCGTTTGTCGCATCAAGACCGCTTGTGTCCTGACCGCCTACGATAAGATTCTGGAACATACTGTAGCCTGCAAAACCTTCTGCAGAGAGTGCGTCACGAACCTTATTAAGACTGTTGAGCTTAACCCATACACAGTCGATAAGTTCCTGAGCCTGCTCGCGCGAGATTTTGCCGCTTTCAATATCCTTTATATAATAAGGATACATATACTGGTCAAATCTACCGGGAGAAATTGAGTGACCGCTTGATTCGGTCTGGATAAGAAGCTGAACAAACCAGAATGCCTGACAAGCTTCGTGGAAGCTCTTTGCACCGTTTTCGGGAACATTGTTACAGATTTCGGCAATTGTAAGAAGTTCCTCACGGCGCTTTGCATCAGTACAAGCGTCTGCCATTTTCTTCGCTTCGGCGCTATAGCGCTTTGCAAAGATGATTGCCGCTTCACAGCTTTCCATAACGGAAGTAAGGAAATAATAACGCTTTGCGTAATCTCCGTCAGAAATATCGCACTTGTCACGTTCTGCCTTGGCGTAGTCATAAATACCCTTGTAACCGATTTTGAGTACCTTGGCATAATCTACGCAGACATGACCGATACCATTATAGAAGTAGTTACCTACTGTAAAAATGTTATGCTCAATCGCAGTAAGTGCTTCAGGAGCCATATAGCTTGTAGCAAGCTCACTTGTAGTTCTTCCCTGCCAGTACTTATGTACCTCAGTCAGTTTTGCGGCAGTTTCTTCTGAAATATAGAAGGGGTCTGCGCTGCGTGTAGCAACAGTATCAAACTCCTCTTCAAGCCACTTGTTTGAAAATTCGGGGTATGTCTGACAACCACGGCGAGCCACACTGTTGCAACCAACGATAAGTTCATCATCACGGATTACAACAGGAAGCTTCTGCGCGATTGCAAGAAACGCACGGGACTTTCTAAGATATATAGACAAACCTTCTGTATTTTTAAAGCTATCGGTGATGATTTCGGCACGTGTTGATTCAATAGTCGGCGTGCCTGAATAAAGATCATCAATGAGCCTTTGGATACGGTCGGTTTTTTTGATTTCTTCAGTATAAACCTTTTTCATAGCCATTCCTCCCAGTTTGTTAAGTATATATTACAATAACCCACATCAAAAGTCAAGGTTTTTCAAAGAAAAAATAACAAAAACACAGATTTTTTTATAGAATTCCCGCAAAAAGTCAAGCGGTTTTGTTGGTTTTTGTGTATTTTTGTGTATTTTCTACAAAAAAAGACCTCTTTCCCACCGAAAGCGGATTGGTTATAGGGATTATTTGTCCCTATGACCAACCCGCTAAAAGAAGTCT
>JAZNLD010000180.1:0-16946 GCA_045578925.1 Clostridia bacterium | reverse complement strand
AAGAAGGCGGTATCTCCCCCAAGCTTTTAACACATTGGCAAAAAGAAACTTCGTGTGAGCGTGTTATCATTGAATATAACGGAATGTGGAAGGTTGATACACTACTTATGAATCTTCCCCGTGGTTTTACCGTTGTTCAGTGTATGACCTTTGCGGATGCGACAACTTTCATAAATTACAATGCCAATATGCGTAATCAGACGGTTGACAAGCTGAAAATAAGCGAGCTTGTAGTATTCAACCGAATGAATAAGGATATTGACAAAATGGAGCTTCATAAGATTGTGCGCGGTATTTCAAGAAGATGCGACATCGCTTATGAATATCCCGACGGAACTGTTGAGTATGACGATATAGAAGACCCGCTTCCATTTGATATTGACGCTCCTCTTATTAAAATTGAGGATTGCGATTATGCATTATGGTACAGAGACCTTATTGAAGAAACAGAAAAATACGAAGGCAAAAAAGTGAAGTTCCGTGCAATCTGCGCCTATGACAACAGAATGCCCGAAAACACATTCGTTGCAGGAAGGCATATTATGACCTGCTGTATTGATGATGTTGAGTACAGTCCCATTGTCTGCATAACAGATAAGAAGCACTCCGTCAAGAGTCGCGACTGGATTATGGTGACAGGTACAATCAAAATTGAGTACTGTAAATTCTACAAGGGTAAAGGCCCTGTAATCCACATTGAAGAAACTGCAATGACCTCTGCGCCTGAGCAGGAGTTGGCTACATTTTATTAACAATACCAATCACCTCACGCATATAATGTTGTGAGGTGATTTTTTATGAGTTGTAATATAGAGTGGAACTGTCCTTCGGGAAGTTTTCCCTATACAGTAAGAAAAGGCGACACACTGTATGCCCTTGCCAAAAGATTTGAAACAAGCGTTTCCCGACTTGCCGAGCTGAATTCAATTTCCGACATAAATGTACTTAATATAGGCGATACACTTTGTATACCAGAACCGCTTCAGTACTTTCCTGCGTGCAAAACAAGTAACTACTATGTTGTACAGAAAGGCGACAGCATAAGCTCAATTGCGGATTATTTCGGTGTCAGGGATACGCAGATTGTGTATTCCAATATAGGTATTGATTCCGATAATCTCTACGAGGGAATGATTCTTTGCATACCGCTTGCCCCACCAAAACTATGTATACGAGTAGATGACGATAATCTGAAGCTCATATATAAAAGCGGTGAAGAAGTTTCTTTCCCCTGTAAAAATGATTTGAAAAACTTTTCCACGCAGATTGTTCAAAAGCAGATTGATACATCCTTTGGCGGTAAAAAGCGACTTAATACACTTGTCCCCGATATTGCCATTTCATCAGAATCGGCAAAACGCTCGAAAAAGGATATTATCCTCTATGACAACGACATGGATAAGGTGTTTAATCTTGTAAGTGTAGGTACGGGGGTGGAAATCGTATGATGGGATGCAATCAGTTCTATGTAATCCGTGAGGGAGATACTCTATTTTCAATCGCAACTGAATTTGACACCACCCCTGAAAACATATTACGCCTTAACCCGACACTTGACGAAGATAATCTCCCAACGGGAAAACGAATATGCGTGATTTCTGCGACAAATCAGCCTGTTACCTGCCCGCTTGGCTCATTGCCGTATAATATCAACGACGGAGATACGCTTTTGTCAATTGCTCTGCGCTTCGGCACGAGTGTTGAATCTCTCCTTGCATCAAATCCCGATATTGACCCATACAATCTCAAGGTGGGACAAAGAATCTGCATATCGCAGAAATTTATTGAACCGCCATTGTGCCCTACCCGTAATTTTTATGTAATTCGTCGCGGGGATACCCTTCGCACTATTGCGGTTTCTTTTGAGGTAAGTGTAAACGAGATTTTAAGGATTAACGAAAACCTTGACCCACGCAGACTTGTTGTCGGACAGATAATTTGTATTCCTCTTGCTCCGTCCCCCGTTGAAATCATCGTGAATGTGGGTGCAAAAAGACTGACCGTCTACAAAAACGGAAGTATTTTCCGAGAATACATTGTCGCAACAGGAAAGCCCGAAACCCCTACACCGACGGGTGTTTTTGAAATCATAAACAAGGAAATTGACCCGGGTGGACCTTATGGAACAAGGTGGCTCGGACTTTCAGCAAAAGGATACGGAATACACGGCACTAACAATCCGTCTTCTATCGGTACTGCAGCATCAAACGGATGCATAAGAATGTACAACGAAGATATTGAGGCTCTTTTTGATATTACCGTTGTCGGTACTCCCGTCAGAATATTACCATAATAAACAAGCGTGTTGCTTCCCCCATTTCGCGTCCTGAATGTTGCTCGCGAAAAAATCCGCAGGGCAGTTATGCTCTGCGGATTTTGAATTCTTCAACACTTTCATCGGGAATTATATTCAGTTTTATTCCCTTTTTTTCAAAGTATTCTATATTACATTTTCTGTTTCCGTTGAATTTCGAAATAAATCGGGGATTTACATAAACGTCAGTATCTGCTTTTATTTCTTTTTCAAGGCGGTTTCGCACATCACGACTCATAACCATTTCACCGAGAGATGGGTGATATGCGCCTGCGATATAGTTTTCCCTGAGGTCTTTACTGTCGGGCAGCCCTATACGCAGAATTTCTATATTATTATTCTTGAAATAGCGGTATAGTTTTGCAGAAATGCTCACCGCTTCCTCAATCGTCTGCGGTGCATATTCCCCCGCTTCGTACATTTTTGCAAGCATCGTCCCTGATAGCACAACGGTCGGATAAATCCTCGTTTCCTTTGCGCCGAGTTCGTAAAATTTCCGTGCGGTATAAAGGCACTTTTCCTCGGTGTCGGATGGTAATCCCGTCATCATCTGAAGTCCCAGCACAGCCTCGCTTCCGGTAATTATTCCGGCGGCGTGCTCAACATCCTTTACAAGATGTCCTCGACGGCTTTTTCCAAGGACTTCGTCATCCATAGACTGTGCCCCTATTTCAATATTTTTAACACCATATGACACAAGTCTTGCTACAGTTTCGCGGTCTATATAATCAGGTCTTGTTGAAAGACGGATGCTTTCCACCATTCCTTTTTTTATATATTCAAGAGCAAGCGAAAGATACTCATTTTGTTTTTTTACGTCAATCCCCGTGAAACTTCCGCCGAAGAAGGCAATCTGATTTGCCTTTCCGTATGCAAGGTGTTCTTCTATTATTCCTCTTGCTTTTTCAATATCAGGCGCTCTATCCTTTCCGCTTATTGTACGCTGATTGCAAAAGGCACAATCATTAGGACATCCTTCGTGCGGCACAAAAATAGGTATAATCATTTTATCATTCCCTGTTATCAAAAAGGCAAGCGCCGCTGACGCTTGCCTTTTAATTATTGTTCTACTGCTATCTGTTCTTCTATTTCGTCAATGTAGCCTTCTTCATATTCTTCTTCATAATCGTCGTCGATAGCTTTTCCGACCAGCATTATAAGAACACCTGCAAGAATGGTTACTCCGCCGTAAATAAGCGCTCCGCTATGGAAATTATCTACAAGCGCGTTGAATACAGACTTTACAAACTCGCCTGAAGGAGTAAACATAGGCTTTACAAAGAATCCTGTTGCAGCTACAGTTGCACCTGATAAAATTGCCATCCAACCAATCAGCTTACTTGCAAATCCTTTGCAGAGCAAGATTGTAAGCACCATAAGAATCAAAAGCGCAACAACAAAGCTGATAAGCGCTACTGTCGAGAACACCATTGATGTTATATGTGTATACTTTGTGATTTTCTGTCCTTCAATGTTTTCAGTTGTCAGCCCCTTGAACATCTGGGATTTTGACATATACTTGGCAATCTCGCGACAACCGCTTTCACCAAGTTCTATATCAGTAACAAACTTGATATATGATGCATTGTCAAGAAGAGTCTGTGAAACCTCTTCAGGTGTTATTTCTTTATACGGGGTTCCGTAAATGTAATGACTTATTATATTATGTGCAGTTTTTGCGACAAATTCGGGATATGTAGATCTGTTAACTGCATTTTCTATATCTGCGTATGTAATTGGAACAAGCGCATTGTCACGCAAAACATCCGCTACACTTGCCCTGCTTGAGCTGGGACGGAGATTTATTTTCTGGGGATTTTTAATTTTTCCGACAACAAATGTTTCCGGCTCTGCTGCGCGGATAGTTCTCTTTATAGAATACTCAGAAGTACTCATCTTAACAAAAAGAGTAGAAACTGTTGCTGTTATAATAGCAAAGAGGAAAATGCAAAGAAGAATGCTCCTTGTAACCACAATAACTTTCTTTACTATTTTGCGTCTTTTTTTGCTCTTTTTACTTCTGAGCTTTCTTTTTTTAGCCTTCGCTTTTGCCCTTTTACGCAATTCCTTTTCCGTATTGTAATTGGGAATCTTTATAGGTTCAGGAGCAAATTCTGAAATAAATTCCTCCTGCGACAATTCTTCTTCCTGTGATTGCGAAGTTTTTTCTTCTGTATTTTCTGCAACTGCCTCTATTTTTTCTTCCACAGTTGAGGTATCTATTACTTTTGTATCGTTTTCGTTTGCCACCATTAACACTTCCTTTGCACAGTTATCTATTGTTATAATACCAACTTCTGCAAAATAAGTCAAGTGAAATTAAATTCAGTAGTTTTTTTGAGTATGATAAATTTTTTAATTTTTTGCGAACAAATGTTTGATTTTTGGTTATTTATGTGCTATAATGATTACATAAATAAAGGAGGTTTTTGTAGTGGCGGCTAATATTGACAAGCAACAACAAATACTTAACTTCATACAAAAACAGGTGTCTGAAAAGGGTTATCCCCCCACTGTACGCGAAATTTGTGAGGCTGTTGGACTTAACTCTCCGTCAACTGTTCATGGTTATCTTAAAAGACTTGAGAGAGATGGTCATATAATAAAAGAAAACGGTAGTTCGCGCGGACTTCGCCTTGCAAATGTACCTACGAATATTTCTTCCATGGAAAAGGAATACCTTGAAGTTCCCGTAATCGGAAGAGTAAGTGCAGGTCTGCCTATTCTTGCGGAGGAAAATCTGGAACGCACGTTCCCGCTTCCTATGGATTTTGCGAAGAAGAATGATGTTTATATGCTTCGTGTACGCGGTGAAAGTATGATAAACGCAGGTATTTTTGACGGCGACTATGTTATCGTTGAAAAGTGCGAAACTGCAAGAAACGGTGATATGGTGGTTGCACTTGTTGAGGACAGTGCTACCGTCAAGACCTTCTACAAAGAAAACAACCATTTCAGACTTCAACCCGAAAACGACTATATGGAACCCATCATTGTTGACAGCGTTTCGATTCTCGGCAAGGTTGTTGGTGTTTACAGATTGCTCTAACAAGCAAAAACCCCTGAAAACCGTGGTTTTTAGGGGTTTTATATTCGCTTTACTAATAAAATCTGTTTTATTTTTGTCGGTTCGTTTAGAATTGCCAAACCCTACAAAATTTTCATATATTTAATTTTGCTTGCGGTTGATCGACTTTTTCGACAGTCTGAGAGGATGGAGTAAGTTTACTCCATCCTCTTATCTGTTCATTACAAGATCTTCAATTGCACAACCGACTGTTTTCATAGCGCGGTTTGTTTTTTTATACGCCTTTTTAATCTTTGCGCTGCTGGGCGGGTCCATCATCATGCAAACTGCTCCGCCTATAATTGAGCCAGCTATAAAACCTTTGGCAAAATTTATTGTACTTCTCATAAATTCACCCTCCTTTATATTTTAGTATAAAGGTTTTTCGATTTTATATCCGCATATTTTTCGTAATTTTCACACTCAATAATGCTATTGCAACGCCAAGCACTGCTCCACCTAAAATATCTGTCGGAAAATGGACATACAGGTACAATCTTGAAAACGCAATCAAAACTGCAAGTGCAAGCGCCCCATAGCCGATTTTTCTTTCACGGATTAAAAGTATCGTTGCACTTATTACGGAAGCCAGTGTGTGTCCTGACGGGAAAGAATAGTCGTGCGGTGCGGGAATAATAAGATTTATCCCCTCTCGCAGCTGAAACGGACGAGGTCTGTGAATAAGCGGTTTTAAAATAATGTTCCCGAAAAGAAGACTTCCTATAAGACCGATTGCAAGAACTATTCCCGTCTTTCTGTATTTTTTACTGCAAAGCATCAAAAGTGCAACTGCAATCCATATCATACCTGAATTTCCAAGCGTTGTTATAAAAGTCATTATTTTGTCCATCAGGGGACTTGTCAGGTATTCTCTTATAAAATCAAGTATTGCAAATTCTACGCTGTACATTTAATCACCACCAATAATGTTTTCATTATATCCTCAAATTATTTTAAAGTAAAGTTTTTTTGCATAAAATATTTGTTGAAAAAAAGTACTTTATATTATATAATAGATTGAAATGTTTTTTAAGGAGATGTGCGTATGACCGTTACTGAACGCTATGAAGCTCTCAAATCAAAAGTAGTTAAAAGAAAAGCTGAATTTGAAAATCTTATAAATTTCATGGAAAATGAAACTGCATATCTTGATGCACCTGCAAGCACACGCTTCCATCTTTGCAGAAAAGGCGGGCTTTTAGAGCACAGTGTAAACGTAGCTGAAACAATGCTTCGTTTTAAAAATGCAGTTGCTCCCGAAATAGATGATGAAAGCTGTATCATAGTAGCACTTATTCACGACCTTGGGAAAACAGGTATGCCCGGCAACCCTCAGTACCTTGAGAACGAGCCTACCCCCAAACAGAAGCAGTACGGTTTTCCTGCGTCCATCCCTTTCAGGATGAACGAAAACCTTATTTATCTGAGTGTTCCTGTGAGAAGTTTGTACCTTGCGATTCCGCATATTTCTCTCTCTGAAGAGGAAGTTCAGGCGGTTATGTATCACGACGGACAGTATGTTGATGACAATAAATCCGTTGCGACAAAGGAAACACCTCTTCTTCTCCTTCTTCAGTATGCTGATACATGGAGCACATTTGTAACTGAAAAAGATACCAAAAGAAAGTAATCCCGAAAGGAAGAATATAAATGACAGAGCCAAAAAATATAAGAAACATTGCTATTATCGCCCACGTAGACCATGGTAAGACAACTCTTGTTGATGCACTTCTTCGCCAGAGTGGTGTTTTCCGCGAAAACGCACAGGTTGAAGAACGCGTAATGGATTCAAATGATATTGAACGCGAAAGAGGTATCACAATTCTTGCAAAAAATACAAGTCTTATGTACAACGATGTTAAGATAAACATCATTGATACTCCCGGACACGCCGATTTCGGTGGCGAAGTTGAGCGTGGGCTTAAGATGGCTGATGGCGTGCTGCTCCTCGTTGATGCGTTTGAAGGTTGTATGCCCCAGACAAGATTCGTTCTTAAAAAGGCGCTTGAACTTAATTTGTCAATCATTATGGTTGTCAATAAGGCTGACCGCCCCAACGCCCGTCCGTATGAAGTTACTGATGAGCTTTTGGAGCTTTTCATTGACCTTGACGCAACAGATGACCAGCTTGACTCACCCGTAGTTTACGTTTCAGGTCGTGATGGTTGGGCAAGTCTTTCTCCCGATAATCACCCCGATGACCTTAAAGTTTTATTTGACCTTATAGTATCTCATATTCCTTCACCTGAAGACACCCGTGAAGGTGATTTCCAGATGCTTGTCTCAAATATTGACTACGATACATTTACAGGACGAATCGCTGTCGGCAGAATAAACCGCGGCTTCGTTCAGACAAATATGCCTATTACAATCAGCCGTGAGGGTATGGCACCCTATAACTCAAGAGTATCCAAGCTTTTCTCTTATAAAGACCTTGAAAAGCAGGTTATTGATGAGGCAGGTGCAGGCGAAATCGTTGCTATAAGTGGTGTTGAAAAAATCAACATCGGTGACACAATCTGTGCATCAGGTGTTGTTGAGCCTCTTCCCTTTACCCCTGTTGATGAGCCTGTTCTTTCAATGACATTCAGCGTAAATAACAGCCCCTTTGCAGGTCAGGACGGAGACTACGTTACAAGCAGACATCTCCGCGACAGACTTATGCGTGAGCTTGAAAGCAATATCGCACTTCGTGTAGGCGAAACCGACTCCCCTGACAGTTATATCGTATCAGGACGAGGCGAGCTTCATCTTTCCGTTCTTATAGAAAATATGCGTCGTGAGGGCTATGAGTTCCAGGTAAGTAAGCCCAGAACTATCAACAAGGAAATTGATGGTGTTATGTGCGAACCTTTTGAAAGATTGACCGTTGACGTTCCTGACGAACATACAGGAGTCGTTATGGAAGGTATCGGTGCCAGAAAGGGTACGCTTACTAATATGGCACCCGGTGCGGCAGGATATACAAAACTTGAATTCACCATCCCCTCACGCGGACTTATTGGTTATCGTGGCGAGCTTCTCACCGCAACAAAGGGTACAGGTGTTATAAACAGCGTATTTGAAAAGTATGAGCCTGTTATCCCCGGTGAGTTTTCAACACGTTCAAGAGGTAGTCTTATTGCTTATGAAAACGGTGAATCAGTTGCTTATGGTCTTTTCAATTCACAAGATCGCGGCCAGATGTTTATCGGACCCGGAGAAAAGGTTTATCAGGGTATGGTAGTCGGCGAATGCAGCCGTCTTGAAGATATTGTTGTAAATGTCTGCAAGCGTAAGCAGGCTACAAATATGCGTGCTGCCGGAAGCGATGAAGCTCTTCGTCTTACACCGCCCAAACTGTTGAGCCTTGAAGAAAGTCTTGAATTTCTCGCTGATGATGAGCTTTTGGAAGTTACACCTAACTTCCTTCGTATCAGAAAGAGAATCCTTGATACAGACCTTCGTGCAAAAGAGGCAAACAGACTTAAAAAGATGCAGTAATCTTGCACAAAGAAATGACCCGAAGGCATTCCGCATTTATGCGGAGTGCCTTTTTTAAAACGAATTCAATTAAACCTATTGACTTTTTATAAAAGTTGCCATATTATGAAACCATAAAATAGAAGGAGGTAATTTCATGAGAAAGTTTGAAATTCACGATCTTGATGTAACAGCATTCATTCAGGAGCTTAATAAATGTACCGGTCAGGTATGGCTTACAACTGAAGAGGGTGACAGAATCAATCTTATGTCTGCCTTCTGCCGTGTAGTAGGTCTTATGAGCATTCTTCAGGGTGCAAAATTCAGCCACGCTACACTTGAATGTGAAAACATAGAAGACGAAAGCAGACTCTTCAGACTTAACCTTTATGGTAAGGTTGAAGAAAAATAAGAAGCTACATATTTTCAATTTCATAACATAAAATCCCCCTTTTCCTCATAGGTTAGAGTGAAAAGGGGGATTTTCTTTGAAATATTATATAGAAAGACGTGCAAGAATGCTCGCATGGTACATAATTGAAAACGAGGCCACCGTAAGAGCTGCTGCCAAGAAATTCGGATTTTCGAAATCCGCCGTTCATAAAGACATTACAACAAGGCTAACGGATATTGACCCGATTCTTGCTTCACGCGTCAAAGAAGTGCTTGAAAAGAACAAAGCAGAGCGCCATATACGCGGAGGTCTTGCAACTAAACTAAAATATGAAATGAAAAAAACAGTTGCAAATTCTACTTATGTAAAATAGGTGAAAGCCTCTTATAACAAAATACTGTTATGATTGAAAGCACTATTGCGCGGGCCAAATTAAACGGGGTAATCGTAGCAGCCACGAGATTAAGCTTCACCACACTGCTTGCAGTCGGCATAAAAAGCGGTAACATTATAAAATAATTTACTGCTGCTGCCGCGAGTGGCATAATGATGCTTCCAAGTATCAGTGCTATAATTGCACCTTTCTTGGTCTTATTAAACTTGTAGAACATACCTATTACAAGCACAAAGCTTCCGTTCACGACAAAATTCGCAAATTCGCCGACATAACCTGTTGTGCTTATCGGTAAATGAATGAGGTTCTTTATCAATTCAATCATAACCCCTGCCGCCGGGCCTAAAGAAAGCGCACCAATTATAGCAGGCAAATCGGAAAACTCAATCTCTAAAAAGCCTGCTACCTTGGGTATCAGGCTTCCCGCAAACTGCAAAACAAAAGCAATTGCTGAAAGCACGCCTATTTTTACTAAATAATTTGTTCTGTTCATAATGGGTCCTCCAAAATAAAATGCCCCGACATAAATATGTCGGGGCATAATTGCATTCACAATTATCTTTCTTCTCACATCCGGACTGTACCGTCGGTTACGGAATCACACCGTATCTGCTATAGCCAAACATTAATAGTCCGAATCGTGTTTTTTGCTTCCTCTTTTTCGTCATTACAGCGTTAAAAGCCTTGCATATACGGGAGTATATGCTTCGTTTTTGCCTTGTATTGGCAAAAAATAGTTTACAAAAAATTCTTTGAACCTCAAACGCGAGAATTTTTGTGCAGTTTTTGACACGACGGACATAGACAGGCGTTCGCCTTTCATGGACGGCAAGTTAAAAAATGCCTAAAATTCGCCGTTTGAGGCAGATTTGGATTATTAGTGTTTGGCTACGGCTCGCGGACTAAACCAACAGGTTATTACCGCCGGTAAGGAATCTCACCTTCCCCGAAGAAATATTATTTTTTATTATTCTTCTGTTGTTTCTTCTGCAGGAGTTTCTTCAGCTTCTTCTACGGGAGCTTCTTCTGTTGCTGCCTGTTTTTCAGCTTCCTGCTTTGCAGCTTCCATAGACTTTTTAACTTCATCTTTTACGAACTTAACTGCATCTTCAACAGCCTTGTCATCCCACTTGAATGTAATATTCTTTGCTTCTTCTTCAATAACCTGTATTGCCTTTTCCTGCTGTTTTGATACCTTGTAATCTTCAAACTCAGGAATTTTTGCATTGATTTCATATTTTTTGATTACATGATAACCAAAATCACTCTTTACAGGAGTCTTGGTATATTCGCCAACTTTAAGTTCTTTTGAAGCTGTTTCAAATTCTTCTACCATTTCTCCGGGTCCGAACAAATAGAACTGTCCTGATGACATACCGGGATCTTCGTTGTAATCGGGAATGAGTTTATCGAAATCTTCTCCCTTATCAAGCTTCTCAATAACTTCTTCTGCAATCTTCTTTGCTTCTTCATCGCTCTTTGCGGGAGCACCTGTTGATTCATCAGCCTGTGTAGAAATGAGGATATGCTGAACTCTGAGTTTATCTTTGCACGCTTCAAGGAAAGACTTTTCAAGGTCTTCAGCAGCAACGTATCCTGCTTCACCTTTTTCTGCAAGCTTTTCAAACAAAAGATTAAGGATCTCGTAAGTTTCAAGGTAGCTTGAGATAGCACCATCAGTTGTGCAAGCCATATTAAGGAACTCTACGTATGCTTCTTCTCCGCCATAGCTTTCAAGAACCTGCTTTTTCTGTTCTTTTACAGCATCTGCCACATCTTTTTCAGTAATACCGTACTTCTGAGCAAGAACTCTTGCTGTAACAAACTGCTCAATCTGAACACTCGTTGTTTCTTTTATATAGTCACCGATTGTCTTTCCTTCTTCAATTTCCATGTTTTCCCAATCATCGCCATAGAACTGAGCCTGCTGCGCCATATTGTCATAAGTCATACTATAGATGAAATTGTAGAATGCTTTTGAAACCTGAATACCTTCAGCTTCAAGAACCACAACATTGTTGAAGTCTTCGTTTGCGCTTATAACATTTGTCTCAACCTGTTTTTCATCCTTACACGCGGTAAAGAGTGATAAACACATAACTACCGCAATTAAAAGTGCAAATATTTTTTTCATTTTGTACATTCCTTTCTTTTTAACCTTGTGAGTTTAAAATCTTTTTAATTATACACTACTGAGCATCATTTTGCAAGCACTTTAATACATTATTTACACTTTCAATCAATTTTTCACCTTTAAGTGCTTTCTCTCGCAGCAAAACATACGGATTGTCGCCTGCACCAAAGAGGATTTTTCCTTTGTTTTTCGTTGCCAGAACGGAAATTTTCTCAACAAGTTCACGACTAAGCGAAGATATCTTAAAAATTATCCCCGCCTCCGCGTGCGATATTTCCTTTATACCTATTTCCTGCGCCGCCACACGAATCATCTGTATATCAAGCAATGAATATGTTTCATTCGGGATTTCGCCGTAACGGTCTTCAAATCCACCTTCCACAGCATAGCGGTCATTTATATCCTTAATTCCTGCTATCTGCTTATACGCTTCAATACGAAGATTTGAGGTAGGGATATAAGTGTCGGGAATAAATGCATTGACTTCAAGGTCAATAAGCGCTTCTGTCTTTTCCTCTTTTTTAGGTATGCCCATTTCCTCGTTAACGGTTTCCGCCAAAATTGTGCAGTACATATCGTAACCTACACTTGCCATAAACCCGTGTTGTTCAGGACCAAGCACATTTCCTGCGCCACGGATTTCAAGGTCTCGCATAGCGATTTTGAAACCTGAACCAAGTTCTGTGAACTCGCGTATTGCACGAAGTCGTTTTTCGGCAACGTCATCAAGATTTTTATCCTTCTTATAGGTAAAATATGCATATGCCAGACGATTTGTTCGTCCTACTCTGCCACGGAGCTGATAAAGCTGGCTAAGCCCTAGCCTGTCGGAGTTTTCAATAATTATGGTATTTACATTGGGAATATCTATACCCGTCTCAATTATTGTAGTGCATACCAGAACATCGATTTCCCCATCGTTCAATTTCATCATGATATTATCAAGTTCACTTTCGCTCATTTTTCCGTGAGCAACCCCGATTTTCGCATCAGGAACAAGATTTTGTATGCGTTGTGCTACCGTGTATATGCTTTCAACCCTATTATGAAGATAATATACCTGACCATTTCGTGCAAGCTCACGCTCAATTGCATTTTTTACGACAGCCTCGTTATACTCCAGAACATAAGTCTGTACGGGATGGCGGTCATTGGGCGGAGCGGCAAGCACACTCATATCACGTATTCCTATCATTGCCATATGGAGTGTTCTTGGGATAGGTGTGGCACTCAGGGTCAATACATCGACATTCTTTTTCATTTCCTTGATTTTTTCCTTGTGAGTTACACCAAATCGCTGCTCTTCGTCAACAATCAGGAATCCGAGTTTTTTGAAAACTACGCTTTTTGAAAGAAGCTTATGGGTACCGACAACTATGTCACATTCCCCGCTTTGAAGCATTTTGAGAGTCTTCTTCGTCTGCGTCGGGGTTGAGAATCTGCTCAACATTCTCACCGTTATGGGATAATCGCTCATTCTTTTTACGAAATTCTGATAATGCTGTGATGCAAGAATTGTCGTAGGTACAAGATACGCCACCTGATACCCGTCCATAACGGCCTTGAATGCGCCACGCATCGCAACTTCGGTCTTTCCGTAGCCTACATCACCGCACAGAAGTCTGTCCATAGGTCTTGTACTTTCCATATCTTTTTTCATTTCAAGAGTACTGCGAAGCTGATCTTCTGTTTCCTCATATGGAAATGCATTTTCAAAATCGTGCTGCCACGGCGTATCTGCAGAAAATGCCACGCCCTGCATCTGTGCACGCTCGGCATAAAGAGCAACAAGCTTCTTTGCCATTTCCTGCACGCTTTCTTTTACTTTGCGTTTTGCGTTAGCCCATTCGTTCGAACCCATACGATTTAGGCGAACCATTTTATTTTCCCCGCCCGTATATTTGCTGACAGCATCAAGCTGACTTACGGGAAGGTAGAGAAAATCCTCGCCCCTGTATTCGATTTTTATATAATCTTTGGTAACGCCGCTTACTTTCATGCGGACAATTCCAAGGTATTTTCCTATTCCATGTGCGCGATGAACTATAAAATCTCCGACTTCAAGCTGATCTGCGCTTTTTATTTTCATTGTGTTTTCGCTTTTTACTGTGCGTCTCTTTTTCTTTTCCGCAGCGAAAATTTCACGATCGCTGACAATTGCGAATTTATCAAGAGGATATTCAAACCCGCGTGTAATACTACCTGTTACGACAGTTATATATTCTGTGGACAAGGCTTTCGGGTCTTCGTCATAAACTGCGCGGATGTCGCGTTCATTAAGCATCTCGGCAATTTTTCTGGCACGCAGGGTGCTACCTGCCAGAATTACGGTTTTTACGCCTTCATCCTGCCAACGCTTTACATCAGAAATAAGGAATTCAATATTTCCGCTATAGCTACTCATTCCCTTGGTCGTTATATCACATTCAGCTTTAATTTCCCAATCGGGACAAGCTCTGCCAATGGCAGAAAGCGATATGCACGCTCTTTCAGACAGCTCGTTTGTTATTTCGCTGTAGCTGTTTATACATTCATACAGAGAATTTTCAATTCCTTTTTCAGCAAGGGTTTTAATATTTTCTTCTATCTCCCACTGTGTTGCCTTTGCACTTTCACTCATTCGCTGAGGCTCATCGGTGAAAATTATATAATCATCACCTGCATAAGAAAGCATCGTTTCACGCGCATTTTCAACGCTTACAGGAATGATTTTTGCTTCATCGAGTTTTTCCACGCTCATCTGCGTATCACAATCAAAGCTACGAAGTGAATCAATATCGTCCCCGAAAAGCTCCATTCTTATCGGAAGAAGGCTATCGGGAGAATATATATCCACAATACCTCCACGAACGGCAAACTGGCCGGGAAGATTAACCGTATCTGTACGATTATATCCCATTTCGGTAAGTTTTTCAGGAAGAGTATTTGCGTCAACCACGCCGCCATATGCAAATGTGATTGAAAGATCCTGAAGCTTATTTTTAGGTAGCACAAAATGAAGAAGCGACTCTACCGACAATACGGCATTCGCTCCCCCTGCAAGCGCACCAAGTGCGGCAGCACGTTTATTTTCTGCTTCGTGGTTTGAAGCCTCCACCTTATAAAGCAGAACCTCTTTCGGAGGTATGTAGACACATTCATTCTCCGCAAAAAATGATAAATCATCACAAAGTCTGCGCGCCTGAATATCATTATGTGTTATTACAAGAGCTCGCTTATTCGTTTTTTCGCAAATAGTGTTTATAAGATGTGCCTTTTGTGCATCTGCAGTTCCGCTTATCATCATCGGGAATTTTTTATTTTCGATACATGATAAAATTTTTCCTAATTCAGCGGAGTTTTCAAGCAAACTGCTAAAAACATTCATACTATCACAGCACCTTGTTATTAAATCTACTCATGGCCTCACTTACGCCAAGCTTAAAAATGACTGACAATATATCTTCTGTTTTTTTGATTGCGCTTGTAACACTTTTCCCGTCCTCGTCATTAAAGCGTCCCAGAACGTGGTCAACAAGGTCATGCTGGGGTGCTCCTACACCAAATCTTATACGGGGAAATTCGTCTGTATTCAAAAGATATATGATATTCTTCATCCCGTTATGTCCGCCTGCACTACCGTTTGGACGAATTCTGACTTTCCCCGGTTCAAGAGTTACATCATCATACAACACTATTATATTCTGCGGTTCAATCTTATAGAATTCCGCAGCTTCTCTTACGCTTTGGCCACTTAAATTCATAAATGTCTGGGGCTTTAACAATATGCATTTTTCTGTACCGATAAACCCTTCGCCATAGACACCCTTGAACTTGATTTTACTGAGCTTTACTCCAATCTGCTCTGCAAGATAGTCTATCGCGACAAAGCCTACATTATGTCTTGTATTTTCGTATTCGCGTCCGGGGTTTCCCAGACCCACTATAAGATGCATAGCTTTTCTCCTTAAATTTTTTTACATTCCACAATGCCGCCACGGAGTCCGCGGCGGCATTGTAATTTTTATATATTTTGCTTCTGTTTTGAAAAATTATGTAAAGAGAGGACTTACTGAAACATCCTCATAAATACGCTCGATAGCTTCTGCGAAGATAGGAGCAACGCTGAGAATCTTTGTCTTCTTCATAATCTTTTCTTCGGGAAGTTCGATTGTATTAAGACAAACAAGTTCCTTGATAGGACTGTTTTCAAGGCGCTCAATTGCAGGACCGCTGAGCACAGGATGTGTACAGCAAGCATAAACTTCTGTTGCACCGCGTTCTACAAGTGCTTCAGCTGCGTGCACGATTGTACCTGCAGTATCAATCATATCGTCAACAAGAATAACCTTCTTGCCTTTGATTTCGCCGATAATATTCATAACTTCACTTACATTGGGTTTGGGACGGCGCTTATCAACGATTGCGATGGGAACATTGAGTTTCTGTGCAAAGTTTCTTGCACGAGTAACACTACCAAAGTCAGGAGATACTACAACTATATCATCAAGCTCGTCCTTGAATTTTTCAAGGAAATAAGGAGCAAGAATCGGGAATCCCAAAAGATGGTCAACGGGGATATTGAAGAAGCCCTGAATCTGAGCCGCATGAAGATCCATTGTAAGAACTCTGTCTGCACCTGCCTCTGCAATAAGGTCAGCAACAAGTTTTGCACTGATCGGATCTCTTGCCTTTGCCTTTCTGTCCTGACGCGCATATCCAAAATAAGGCATAACAGCAGTAATTCTACCTGCAGACGCTCTCTTGAATGCGTCAATCATAATAAGCATTTCCATAAGGTTGTCATTTACGGGCGCACTTGTAGACTGAACTACGAAAACATCACTGCCTCGAACTGTTTCTCCGATGTTAACAAAGATTTCTCCGTCAGAGAAAAGTCCCACCTTAGACTCTCCCAGGCTTACATTAAGCTTTTCTGCTATTTCTGCTGCAAGCTTAGGATTTGAGTTTGCTGCAAAAATCTTGATGTTTTTTCCGTGTGATATCATTTTTTGAACTCCTCCGTATAATATATTAAAATAAATTATTTCTCTTAATTATTTCCCTCATGCCATAGTAGCGGCATATTATATATAGTCAGGGTAAAGTCAAAAAGGCAAGCAACCCGGCTTGCCCATTTTTTATGTCATTCCTCTTCTGCGGATTCTTCAGATGCAAGAAATTCTTCATATCTTGTAAGTA
>JAZNLD010000179.1:0-7928 GCA_045578925.1 Clostridia bacterium | reverse complement strand
ATATAAGAAATATTCAAAACAGCTTACTGCAAAAGGTATTACTGCAGAAGCAGCGGCGCGAAAGATTCTTGATGAAAACGGTCTCTACGATGTAAGAATTGAAAGCGTTGCAGGAAATCTTACTGACCATTTTGATCCGCGTGCAAAGGTAATACGCCTTTCTGACACGGTAAGGAATTCCACATCCGTTGCGGCAGTCGGTGTTGCGGCGCATGAGGCAGGTCACGCAGTTCAGCACGCAACAGGCTATGCACCTATAAAAATCCGCAATACAATGGTTCCCGTGGCAAATATCGGTTCTGTTGCAGGGCCTTATCTTATAATTATCGGTCTTTTGCTTTCAGGCGGGATGAGCGATATTCTGCTTAACCTCGGCGTGTGGTTCTTCTCAGCGGCGGTACTTTTCCAGCTTGTGACACTTCCCGTTGAATTCAACGCGTCAAGACGCGCAATAGCAACACTTCAGAACGGAATGTACCTTTACGAAGACGAAGTTCCGGCAGTTAAAAAGGTGCTTGGTGCGGCGGCAATGACTTATGTTGCGGCGGCGGCAGTATCTATTGCAAACCTTTTGAGATTTGTTATGCTCATAAACGGCAGAAGGCGGAATGACTGATGAGTGCTCTTTCAAAACCGCGCGAAGCGGCTCTTAAAGCATTGGTTTTATGCGAAAAAGACGGTGCGTATCTGAATATGGCTCTTCGTGACGTGCTTCGCGATGCTGATATGGATGCGCGTGACAACGCCCTTGCGACAACGCTTGCAATGGGTGTTATGAAGAATGTCTTTTTCCTTGATAATATTATTGAAAACCTTTCTTCCATAAAACTGAAAAAGCTGTCGGTATGGATTCACAACATTCTCCGAATCGGTATTTATTCCCACCGTTTTTTAGACCGTGTGCCCGTATCTGCGACAGTTAATGAGTGCGTTCGCCTTGCAAGGCGTTACGGACATTCTTCCTCGGCAGGCTTTGTAAATGCAGTTTTGCGCAAGGCGGCTTCTTCGGGCGATTTTCTGCCTGAGGATAAGAGCAGTGACAAATACATAAGTATTAAGTATTCACTCCCCTTGTGGCTTGTGGAATTATGGAAAAAAGAGGGGTATGGTGAGGATTTCTTTTCCTCTCTCACACTTGACCCGCCCGTCACGGTAAGGCTCAACACATTAAAACAGACTTTGCTGGATGAGGGTTTTGAAAAAATCCCGTCACTTCCGCACGGCTATAACTATACAGGTGGTGGCAGTGTTGAGAATACCGCATTTTTCAGAGACGGTGAAATCGCCGTTCAGGACGGTGCATCGCAGAAGGCGATATTGGCACTTGATGTAAAAAAGGATATGCGTGTGCTTGATTTGTGCAGCGCTCCCGGGGGAAAGACTGCATATATTGCACAGCTTCTTGAAAACAGCGGTGAAATTATATCCTGTGACATTCACGCTCATAAGCTCGCACTTATTGAAAACAATCTTTCGCGACTTGGGATAAAAAATGCGAAAGTCATGTTAAACGACGCAACAGTTAAAAAAGAGGAATTCTGTGAGGCGTTTGACCGAGTACTTGCCGATGTTCCGTGTTCGGGACTTGGCGTACTCAGGAGAAAGCCCGATATAAGACTTAACAAGTCACCGCTTTTAAATGACGAGCTTGTTAAAATTCAGCGCAAAATTCTTGAAAATGCGTCTTGCTATGTTAAAAAAGGCGGAAAATTAGTTTATTCAACCTGTACGGTCAACAGAAGCGAAAACGAGGATGCAGTTAAGGATTTCCTTGAAAATCATTCCAAATTCACCCTGCTTGAAGAGGTTCAGCTTCTTCCTCATAAGGATAATACGGACGGATTTTTCTACGCTTCTTTTGAAAGGAAGTAACCTTGATGAATTTAGGCGATCTGACAAAAACGCAATTAAAAGATTATATAGCTCAAATCGGCGAAAGTGCTTTTCGTTCCAAGCAGATTTTCAAGTGGGTACATAGCGGTATTGAAACTGCCGACGAAATGACAAACATTTCCAAGGCTCTGCGCGAAAAACTTTCAGGCGATTTCGAAATTTATCTTCCCCGCGTTTATAAAAAACTTGTCAGCAAGATTGATAAAACGGTCAAATACCTTTTTGAGCTTTCTGACGGAAATATAATTGAATCTGTTGTTATGGATTATCATCACGGAAAGAGCATCTGCATTTCAAGCCAGGTCGGTTGCCGTATGGGATGCACATTCTGTGCGTCCACGCTTCACGGGCTTACAAGAAATCTTACCCCGTTTGAGATTGAAGGGCAGATTTTAAGGGCAGAAAAAGACCTTGGCGAGAAAATCAGCAACGTCGTTATTATGGGTATCGGCGAACCGCTTGATAATTACGACAACATAATCGCATTTTTAAAGAATGTGAATGACGAAGACGCTCTTAATATCGGTTATCGCCATATCACGCTGTCAACTTGCGGACTTGCAGATAAAATCCGCGCACTTGCAGACGAGAATATTCCGATAAACCTTGCGATTTCGCTTCACGCACCCAATGACACAGTGAGAAAGAACCTGATGCCTGTTGCAAAGGCATATTCACTGTCACAGCTTCTTTCAGCGTGCGACTACTATTTTGAAAAGACGCACAGACGCATCACTTTCGAATATGCACTTGTTAAAGGTAAGAACGCATCACGCGAGGAAGCGAGGGAGCTTGCCTCTCTTATAGCAGGCAAAAACGCACATATAAATCTTATCCCAGTAAACCCCGTTACCGAGAGGGATAATGTGCGTACAGACGAAAAAGAAACTTTTGCTTTTCAGAAAGAACTTGAAAAGCTTGGAATAAATGCTACGATACGCAGGGAACTTGGTGCAGATATAAACGCATCCTGCGGACAGCTCCGTAATAACGAGCTTTAAAATGTAGTTAATCCTTTACAGGAGGTGGGATTTATGCAGTTTTTTTCATTGAGTGACAAGGGCAAGCTCCGTAAAAATAACGAGGACTTTGCCATTGCAAAGGAAATCGGCACATTCACGCTTTTGGTGCTCGCTGACGGTATGGGCGGTCACAGTGGCGGCGAAGTTGCAAGCAGACTTGCAATTGACGAAATTTCATCCGTGATAGCTTCCAGGCTGACTGAAAAAATGCTTCCCGGTCAGATAATGCTTCTTCTTGCCGAGGCACTTGAAAGCGCACACAAGAAGATTGTTGAACGTGCGGACAGTGACACATCTCTTAGTGGCATGGGAACTACCTGCGATGTTTGCCTTGTCGCAAAAAACAAGGTCTATATTGCCCATATTGGCGATAGCCGTGTTTACAAGATTTCTAAAAACGGCACAATTAAAAAGCTTACCCGCGACCATTCGTTAGTTGCTTATATGCTTGAAAGCGGAACTATCACTCCTGAGGAGGCTTCGACGCATCCGCAGAAGAATATAATTCTCAGGGCTCTGGGTATTTCCGAAAGTGTTGACGCCGATATTTTTCACGAAAAGGTTTCGTCCTGCGATGTGATTCTTCTTTGCAGCGACGGACTTACCAATATGCTTGACGAGGACACAATCGCCAAAGCGGCAATTTCCGAGGATGATCCCGCGAAGGTTGCAGAAAAACTTATAGGGCTTGCGAACGATGCAGGCGGTGCGGACAACATTACCGTTGTTATTGCAAAGTATTAGGGCTTTGGTCAAGGAGGAAATCAGTATGGAATCTAAAATTTTAGGCGGAAGATATGAACTGCTCGAAAAAATAGGCATGGGCGGTATGGCTATTGTATATAAGGCAAAGGATGATATGCTCGGCAGATATGTCGCAGTAAAAATCCTGCGCGAAGAATATAAGGAGAATGAGGAATTCATCCGTCGTTTCAAGGTTGAGTCACAGGCTGCGGCAAGCCTTTCTCACCAGAACATCGTCCAGATTTATGATGTCGGGGAACAGGATGGTCTTCATTATATCGTAATGGAGCTTTTAGAGGGGGAAACCCTGAAAAGCTATATGAATTCCAAGGGGGAAAAGCTCTCACGCAGAGAAGCGCTCAACTTTTCAATGCAGATTTGTCGCGCACTTGACCACGCGCATTCAAAGCACGTTGTTCACAGAGATATAAAACCGCAGAACATCGTCCTTACTGAAAGCGGAAAAATCAAGGTTGCCGATTTCGGTATCGCAAGAGCTTCTAACAACAATACAACCGTCGATTCAGGCAGTTACGCGGTAGGAAGTGCTCATTACCTTTCTCCTGAACAAGCCCGCGGCGGATATACAGACCACAAGAGCGATATTTACTCATTCGGTGTGGTAATGTATGAAATGTTCACCGGCAAACTTCCATTTGACGCAGAAGAAAACATCAGTGTTGTGATGAAGCATATTCTTGAGGAAGCTCCGCTTCCAAGCTCTGTTGACCCCGATATTCCCCATGGAATTGAAGCTATTATTATGCGTGCCATGTGTAAGGAACAGCGTTTGAGATATGAAAAAGCATCGCAGATTCTTGAGGATCTTGTTGCAGTTTATCAGGACCCCTCAATTGACATAACACTTCTTAATGCATATATTGAGGGCGACGAGCAAAATCTTCCCAAGCGTAACTACACCAAAAAAGCACATACAGGCCGTACTACAAAAAAGAAGAAAAAACGCGATCTTAAAAAAGGACTCCTTATAGCAGCTATAAGCTCGTTTGTAGTTCTTATCGCGCTTATCGGATTTGCTATGTGGCTTATTCTTTTCGGAACGGGGCAGGAAGTTGAGATACCCGACCTTACAGGAATGACATACGAGCAGGCAATCGTTGTTGCGGAGGATGCTTCAAAGGGCGACATTGATTTTGATGTTCTTGTTGATAAAAAAGCACATTCTGAAGAAATAAAGAACCTTATTATAAGTCAGACTCCCGAGGGAGGTCTTCGTACAAAGCGTTCAAGAGAAATCAAGGTTGTGGTGAGTCTTGGCCCCGTAGCTCTTGAGATTGAGGATTATACAGATAAGGATTATAAGGAAATTTCAAAAATGCTTGAAGAAAAAGGCATCAAGGTTAATGTCGAGCAGGAAGATAACGACACCTATGCTGAAGGGAAAATTTTCAAGCAGTTCCCCTCGGCAGGGACAAAGATAGGTGAGGGCGACGAAATCACACTTTATGTTTCAAAAGGAACAGAAAGCACGGTAGTTCCCGATGTTATCGGCAAAACCGTTGATGAGGCAATCATCACAATTGAGCGTAACAACCTTAAAGTATCTATTATTGAAGAGGATAGTAGCGAGCACCTTAAGGGTGAAGTTTTCAAGCAGAGTAAAAAGCCTTTTACTACTGTCCCTGTTGAAACTGTTATCGAAATCACATGTTCCACGGGGAAAGCACCCGAGGATACTCCTGAAGTTCCCGTTGACCCGACAATTTCCACCGATTCTCCGAAAAAAGTAAGCGTCAAGCTAACAAATCTTTCAAAAGATGAAGTTCCGACAAAAGTGAAAATTCTGCTTGACGGTATCAGGGTGTATGAGGGGGATGTTCCCACAACAACAGGCAGTGCGACAATCACTTTTGAGGTAGACCCCTCGCTTGATTTGTCACACGGTGTTGATATTTATTATGATGATGCTTACCGCACCACGAAAGAGGTACAGTAATTGATAGGAAAAGAAATTGCAACCGGTACAATAATTAAAGGAATAGGCGGTTTTTACTATGTAAAAACCGAAGACGGAATTATTGAATGCCGCGCACGCGGAAAGTTCCGTAAAGATGAGCTTTCCCCGATTGTCGGAGATATGGTTGATATCCTTCTTTGCGGTGATAATACGGGACAGGTTTCAAAAATCTACGAGAGAAAGAATTTCCTCATCCGTCCCGGCGTTGCCAATGTGGATATGCTCGTTTTGGTTTCTGCGGCAAAGTCACCGCTTCCCGATATGCTTTTACTTGACAAGCTTCTGGTAATTGCCGAGAGTCGTGGTATTGAGTGTGTGATCTGCCTCAATAAGACCGACCTTGCCCAAAGTGACGAGGTTGAAGACTTCATATCGGTTTATCAGAAAGCCTCCTACCCGTGTATTGTGGCAAGCGCTAAAACGGGCGAAGGCGTAAAGGAAATTCAGGATATTATAAAAGGAAAGACTGTTGCTTTTGCAGGACTTTCAGGTGTCGGCAAGTCAAGTCTTCTCAAAAGAATTACGGGAGCAGACCTTGAAACAGGAGATGTCAGCAAAATCCAGCGCGGAAAGCACACAACAAGACATGTTGAGCTTATCAGCGCGGCGGATGCACTTGTCTTCGATACGCCCGGCTTTTCAAGACTTGAGGCGGACGAAATCCGAGCTGAAGAACTATGGCAATATTTCCCCGAAATTGCAGATTTGTACGGCGAATGCAAATTCCGTACCTGTAACCACGTCGGCGAAAAAGGTTGTGCAGTAATGAACGCCGTTGAAAGCGGTGCTATTTCGCAGAGCCGTTATGAAAGCTATAATACGCTTTTTAAAAGATTAAAAGAGATAAAAGATTGGGAAAGAAAGGGCTGACAGCGATGATTAAAATAGCTCCGTCAATACTCTCGGCGGATTTTGGTGCGCTCAGAGAGGATGTTATAAAGGTTGAAAAGGCAGGGGCACATTGGCTTCATATTGATATTATGGACGGGCATTTTGTACCGAACCTTACTATGGGTCCTGATGTAGTAAAGTCAATCCGCAAGGATTCAAAGCTCTTTTTTGACTGTCACCTTATGATTGACAATCCCGAAAAGTATGCTGAAAATTTTGTCAAGGCAGGGGCGGAGCTTATCTGTTTCCACGCTGAATGTGTAGAAGATATTGATGCGCTTATCGACAAAATTCATTCTTATGGCGTGAAAGCGGCAGTTGCAATCAAACCCGGCACAAGCGAGAAATGTGTGCTTCCCTATTTACATAAACTTGATATGGTTCTTGTTATGAGTGTTGAGCCCGGTTTCGGTGGTCAGAAATTTATGCCCGAGGTTCTTGATAAGGTAAGAAATATCCGCGCCCACAAGGATGGAAAGAATATTGACATCCAGATGGACGGCGGAATAAACGAAGAAACCGCAGCATATGCGGCAGAGGCAGGCGTGAATATTTTTGTTGCGGGAAGTGCGGTATTCAACGCACCTTCATACGAGGAAGCCATTTCAAAAATCCTCAAAAATGCAGAGGCAGCAACAAATGCTTAATGAGAAAAAGGTCTTGAGGAAAGAGCTTCTGACGTTGCGTAACAATTCGCCAGAAAAAGAATTGCGCCTTTCACACCTGGATGAAATTCCACAATTCAGAAATGCCGAAATCGTTTTCTGCTATGTTTCTGCCGGAAGTGAGGTTAAGACGCACGCCCTTATAAAAGAATTGCTTTCCGTTAAAAAGGTCGTTGTACCATATTGCACAGATAACGATGGCAATATGATTGCGGCGGAAATAAAATCGTTTGACGAACTGAAGGAGGGGCGTTTTGGAATATTTGAGCCGATAACCCCCGAAGAATTCCCGAAAAATGAAATTGATTTTGTAATCACCCCTGCAATCGCTTTTGATAAAAACGGTTACAGGCTCGGCTACGGCAAAGGATATTATGACAGATTTTTGAGTAGCATAAGCCCATATAAACTCGGAATATGCAAAAAGGAGCTTCTAACAGAAAAGCTCCCCCACGATGAGTTTGATATAAAAATGGATAATGTTATAGTAGTATAAAAAAGGAATTTGCTTTAGCGGGTTGGTCATAGGGATGAATTGGTTTTAGACTGATCTTTTCCGTTAATACTACGCAAAAAAATGGTGAAATACGCAAGTGATGTGACCCCAAAAAGTTAGACTTTTTATAGCGTAGTAGTTTTAATGGCTGCTACGCTATTTTTATGCAGCCAGAGTGTTGAGACGATATTGTACTGGACTCATCCACCCAAGTTTCTCTTTAATTCTGTTCTCGTTGT
>JAZNLD010000178.1:0-2115 GCA_045578925.1 Clostridia bacterium | reverse complement strand
TATTTTGAATCAGCGGCAATGATACTGACTCTTATTACAGTTGGCAAAATGCTTGAATCATATTCAAAAGGAAAAACTACAAACGCGATAAAAAGCCTTATGGACCTTGCTCCGAAAACGGCAACCGTTATTCGCGACGGGAAAGAAATTGTAATCAATGCCAGCGATATTATTGTGGGAGATGTGTTCATCCTGACTCCGGGAAAAAGTGTCCCTGCAGACGGTGTAGTTGAAGAAGGGGGAAGCACCCTTGATGAATCTGCGTTGACGGGCGAAAGTATGCCCGTTGATAAAACTATAGGTGATAAGGTGTGGCAGGCAACAATAAATAAATCAGGCTACTTAAAATGTCGTGCTACAAGCGTAGGCGAAGAAACAACACTTGCAAAAATTATTCAGATGGTAACAGATGCCGCATCCACGAAAGCCCCGATTTCAAGAGTCGCGGACAAGGTTTCGGGAATCTTTGTTCCGGTGGTGATTGCCATTGCTTTTATAACAACAATTATTTGGCTTCTGCTCGGAGAAAGTATCGGATTTTCGCTTGCCCGCGGAATATGTGTGCTTGTTATAAGCTGTCCGTGTGCGCTGGGGCTTGCAACGCCTGTTGCCATTATGGTAGGAAACGGAGTAGGTGCAAAGCACGGGATACTGTTTAAAACGGCCGCTTCGCTTGAAAAAACAGGTCAGGCAAAGATTGTAGCACTTGATAAAACGGGAACAATTACAAAAGGAGAACCGCGTGTAACGGACATAATTTCGGATAACAAGGAACGGCTCTTAAAAGTTGCGTATTCACTTGAAAAACAAAGCGAGCATCCTCTCGCAAGCGCAGTAAGGAAAAAATGCGAGGAGGATAATGTAATTCCTTTAGAAATCCACGGGTTTGAATCTCTGACAGGAAGCGGAGTTAAGGCCTATATGGAAAAATGCGAGCTTCTCGGCGGAAATATCGCTATGATAGAGGGTAAAGTAAACCTTTCTCCTGAAATCAGAAAGACGGTTAAAAATCTTTCTGGCGAGGGTAAAACACCGCTTCTTTTTGCAGAAAATTCGGAATTTCTTGGGATTATAGCGGTTTCGGATACTATCAAGGAAGATAGTGCTGATGCCATAAAAGAGCTTAAAAAATTAGGAATTCGCACCGTGATGATTACGGGTGATAACAAGCGAACGGCACAAGCTATCGGAAATCAAATCGGTATTGATAGCATTGTTTCGGATGTTCTTCCCGCGGACAAAGAAAAGACCATACGCGAACTAAAAAAAGAAGGTACGACGATAATGGTAGGCGACGGAATAAATGACGCGCCTGCCTTAACCTCGGCCGATATTGGTATAGCAATCGGTGCAGGAACTGATATTGCAATAGAATCAGCAGATGTCGTTCTTACAAAGAGCGCGCTATCGGATGTCGTAACGGCGATTAAATTAAGCAGAGCAACGCTTAAAAATATTCACGAAAATCTTTTCTGGGCATTTTTCTACAATGCGATTGGAATACCCCTTGCGGCAGGGGTATTTATTTCAACTCTTGGTTGGCAGCTCAATCCGATGTTCGGAGCTGCCGCGATGAGTCTTTCAAGCTTTTGCGTTGTGACTAATGCGTTAAGACTTAACTTTTTCAAAATTGATAAAAATTTAAAGGAGGAAAAACAAATGGAAACAGTAATTAAAATTGAAGGTATGATGTGCCCTCATTGCGAGGCGCATGTTAAAAAAGCTCTCGAAGGCATCGACGGAGTTATCGAGGCGGTTGCAAGCCACGAAAAAGGTGAAGCGATTGTTAAATTAAGCAAGGAAATTCCTTTTGAAGAACTCAAAAAAATTGTAGAAGGAGAAGGCTACAAAGTATTATAAGCGTGGCTCAGAAAATCAAAAGATACACAGACTGTTTTTATAGTGTGCTCACTTCAGAATACAACCCCTCAAAATAAAAAATGCGATGTGAAAATCACATCGCATCAGCGTGTTGATAAACCTATCGACGCGCTGGCAGACGAGGAAAAAGAAAGGTAAATCTGTTCAAGGCAAGCTCGTCGGCGTACGAGGGTACGGTAGAGAATGCCTTGGACAGAAGCAAGCAAAAAGCCCTGAAAACCACGGTTTTCAGGG
>JAZNLD010000177.1:0-10023 GCA_045578925.1 Clostridia bacterium | reverse complement strand
TAATAATTAAAAAATATATTATTTTAAATAACTATTCAATTTATTATAACAAATAGGAAGTCGGATTTCAACACCTAAAATCCAAAAAAATGAATTTTTTAAAAAAATGATTGACAAAGAAGACAAGTTTTTATATACTATGATAGCATTGTTATGATAGCCGGTTATGGCTTTATATTTAAGGAGGTGCACAAGAATGCTCAGAACTTATCAGCCTAACGTAAGAAAAAGAAAGAAAGATCATGGATTCAGAAAGAGAATGAGTACCGCTAACGGAAGAAAGGTTCTCAGAAGAAGAAGACAGAGAGGCAGACGTGTGCTTTCTGCATAATTTTATTATCAGAAAGCACACACACTGTGTGTGAAAATGAAGATTGTTTCAATTAAAGAAAACAGTGAATTCAAGAGACTTTATTACAGAGGAAAATCTGTAGTTAAAAAGAGGCTTGTACTCTACTACAGAAAAAACAAAGCAGGTTTCAACAGACTGGGAATTACGGTATCTTCCAAAATAGGTTGTGCCGTAGTAAGAAACAGAGTAAGAAGACTTCTTCGCGAAAATTACAGAATTTTACAGGGTTTATCAGAAGGTTACGATATGGTTATTGTTGCGCGCAGCAGAATTACTGACGCACATTTTGACGAGATTGGAAAGGATTTAAAAAGCGCTCTTATAGAGGGCGGTATTTTAAATAAAGAAAGTCTTGTTAAATAAATTATTTGTCTTTGTTATAAGATTTTACCGTAAATTCATATCGCCCCTTAAAAAACCTTGTTGCCGCTTTACACCGACCTGTTCAGCGTATGCCCTTGAGGCATTTGAAAAGTTCGGTGCGTTAAAGGGGCTTTATTTGTCTATAAAAAGAATTTTGAGATGTAATCCCTTTTGTAAAGGGGGATTTGATCCTGTTCCGGAAAAGTTTTCTTTCTTTGAAAAAAAGGAGAAAAAGTAAAAAATGTATATTTTAGCAGATCCGTTGGCATTCATTATAAGGCCTATTTATAACCTTATTCAGAATTACGGACTTACACTTATTATCGTTACAATACTTATCCGTCTCATCACAATTCCGCTTACTGTAATGAGCCAGAAAAGTGTTGCAAAAACACAGCTTATTCAGCCTGAACTTCTTAAAATTCAGGAAAAATATAAAAATGATAAAAATAAGCAGAGTATTGAGCTTCAGAAACTCTATCAGAAGCATAATGTAAATCCTCTTGGCGGATGTCTGCCCCTTATTGTGCAGATGCTTGTCCTTTTTGGATTTATCGGTGTTATATATAATCCGCTTCAGTACATTCTTCAGATTTCAAAAGAACAGATTGCCTCAATAAGTGAAGCTGTCGGTGCAAAAGCAGCGACATACCAGGTTACACTCTGCGGTATGGAGGGTGTTGCAGAAAAAATTATAGAACTCGGAAAAACTCCCATCAATTTTGATTTCTACGGAATTGACCTCACAAAAATTTTGAGAGGTAACGAAAAAGACCTTATGATGTGGATTTTCCCCATTCTTGCAGTTGTTGCAACATATATTTCAGGTTATATCACAAAGAAGCAGACTCCTGCTCCCCAGCCGAGCAGAACAGGTGAGGTTCCGCCTCCCAATATGTCTGATACTATGCTTAAAATTATGCCCCTTATGACTGCAGTATTCACTTATACAATGCCCGCAGGTATGTCACTTTATTGGTTTGTATCAACAGCAGTACAGATACTTCAGCAGACAGTTATAAACAAGATAATAAATGAGAAAGTAAAACAAGAAATTGAGGGAAAAAGAAAATGATTATAATAGAAAAAAGCGGCAAAACAATTGATGAAGCCGTAGAATTGGCACTTGCTGAACTTGGTGTTACAAGGGAAGAAGTGGAAATTGAAGTAATTAACGAAGGTAAGCGCGGACTTTTAGGTCTTGGCGCAGAAAATGCAGTTGTAAAAGTAAAGTATGAACCCACTCCCCTCCAGAAAGCTGAAAATTACCTTGAAAGTGTTATGAAGAATTTCGGTATTGAAGTATCACTCAAGGGTAGTTTTGAAGATGAAACTGTAAAGGTTGAAATCATCGGTGAAAGCGAAGAAGTAGGTAAGGTTATAGGACGTCGCGGTGATACGCTTGACGCGCTTCAGTACCTTACATCACTCGTTGTAAATAAGGGTGAGGAAGATTATATCCGTGTAACAATTGATACAGAAAATTATCGTGATAAGAGAGAGGAAACTCTCGTAAAGCTTGCCAAGAGAATGGCTGCAGTTGTTGCAAGAACAAGAAAGAGTATGACTCTTGAACCTATGAATCCCAATGAAAGAAGAATTATACATTCTACACTTCAGAACTACAGAAATGTAACAACATACTCAACAGGTAAAGATCCTAACCGTAGCATCGTAATTACAACCAAGAAAAAGGAATACGGCGAGGATTATGTATCAAAATACCGTTATAACCGCAAGGAAAACGAGTGTGAAGGACTCTAAGCACTGAAAAGCAGCACAGATCGCAAAACGAAAAAAGATTTAAGTATCCGCTTTTATTAAGTCATTTATCAAAGTGCCTTTGATTGTTCAAAGTAGAAATTCGCTTGCGAATTTCGGATTTTATTCGTTTTGCTTCGCGCAAATGTCGCCTCGCGCAGTACCTTTGTACAGCTGCGGACTCCATTTACGCGCTCTGCACTACTTTTGAGCGCTTATATATAGTTTCGCAACAAACTAAATGAATATAAGGGGTAGCTTTTGTAAGCCGAAGGCGTTTTGCGTTTGGGGACAGGTCAATTTTTGTTGCACCTGCGGATTACAAAAATGTCCCCGTCCCCCATACCACTCGCAATAAATAATTTAACAAAGTTCCCGTTCTAAACGCAAGAAAGAGGTGAAAGGTCTTTCTTATAAGAAGTTATTATCTTGTAAGAAGAATCGTTTTGCCTCTTATTTTTTTGAGGTGATATTATGAATGATACCACAGTTTGTGCGCTTTCTACCCCGCGTGGAAAGGGCGGTATAGCAGTAATCCGTATAAGTGGCGAAAAAGCGCTTGAAATTACGGAGAAAACAGTAAAATCAAATAAAAAAATAACCGAAGCAGACGGTTACACTATCGTTTATGGAAAGGCTTACGGAAAAGAACGTGAAATTGACGAAGTATTGGTAAGTGTTTTCCGTGCTCCAAATTCATTTACCGGTGAAAACGTGTGTGAAATTTCCTGTCATGGCAGTATGCTCAGTGCCGAAAGAATAATAGATGCATTACTTGAAAACGGTGCATCGCTCGCGTCAAAGGGTGAATTCACAAAAAGAGCCTTTTTAAACGGAAAAATGTCGCTTACACAGGCAGAAGCCGTACACGATATCATTGAATCCAAAACTGATGAGGCACTTTATGCCGCTGTAAACCGTCTTAACGGTGCAATTACAAAACCTATTATAAAAATCCGCGAAGAATTACTTGATTTACTTGCCGCAATTCAGGTTTCAAGCGATTTTCCCGAGGAAGATATTGATACATTCGCCGGCGGAGAGCTTATTGAAAAGCTTAATTCCGTAGAAAACGAACTTTTAACTCTCAAAAAGAGTGCTCGTCGCGGTGAAGCTCTTAATGCAGGCATCACCTGTGCCATATGCGGTATTCCCAATACGGGAAAAAGCTCGCTTTTAAACGCACTTGTAGAGAAAAAGAAAGCTATCGTAACAGATATTGCGGGCACAACACGTGATGTAGTTGAGGAATATGCCGACATTGACGGTATTCCCGTAAAATTCGGTGATACTGCAGGTATCCGTGAAAGCAGCGATACAGTTGAAGCAATCGGTGTTAAAATGAGCCATGATTATATTGAAAATGCCGATATTTGTATCTTTGTAACCGAGTGCGGACGCGACCTTACTGATGAGGAAAAGGAAATTCTTGCAGAAATTTCAGAAAAAGAGCATATTTTAGTTGCAAATAAGAACGATTTAGGCGAAAATAGTAAGGAAGGGTATATTGAAATATCCGCAAAAGAAGAAAATGGCATAGAGAGGGTAAAAAAGGCCGTTTCTGATATAATAGGACATAGTGAAAGCCACGCTTTTATAGCAAATGAAAGACAGTTTGAAGCAGTACTTCGTGCCGCAGAAAGCATCAAAAAGGCAAAAGAAACCATTACAGACGGATTTTTCAGCGACCTTGCCGCAATTGACATAGGAAGTGCAATTGCATTCCTCGGTGAAGCTGAAGGAATCAGTATAAACCAGGAAACTGTAGACCGTATCTTTGAAAAATTCTGCTTAGGTAAATAAAAAAGAGAACGCCATCCACCAAAGGAGGATGGGAGAAAGTAGTGCAGAGTGTGCAAACTGAGCCGAAGGGTTATCCGAAGCTGTACATAAGTACAGCGAGAGGCGAAGTTTGCGCAGAGCAAAACGCATAAAATCTGAAATTCGTTTTGCGAATTTCTTCACTAAAAAAGAAAAGAGATATGATAAGAGAACCAAAGCAACGCGTTAAGTAAAAAACATTGCGTTTTGCGGTCGGTGCTGCTTTATCACATCCGCTGAGAAGGTGTAAAAATGACAGATAACACATTTAACTACGACATAGCTGTAATAGGTGCCGGTCACGCAGGTTGCGAAGCTGCGTTTGCTTCGGCTCGTCTTGGTATGAAAACGGTAATTATAACCATAAATCTTGACTCTATTGCAAATCTCCCGTGTAATCCAAGCATCGGCGGTACTGCAAAGGGACATCTTGTGCGCGAAATTGACGCACTCGGCGGCGAAATGGGTAAAGTTGCCGACAAAACCAAGATACAGACCCGTATGCTCAATTTACGAAAAGGGCCTGCGGTACATTCTCTTCGTGCACAGGCAGACCGCAGAGCTTATCAGATAGAGATGAAAAAACGCCTTGAAAAACAGGAAAATCTGCATATAAGACAGGCGGAAGTAAAGGAAATTGAAAAAAATGACGATGGTTTCGTCCTGACAATACATACAGGAACAAAATTTTACGCAAAAAGTGTAATTATTTCAACAGGAACATATATGGAGGGTAAAATTATCATCGGTGAATGCTCTTACAGTGGCGGTCCCGACGGACTTTTCCCGTCAAACGGTCTTTCTGCAAGTCTGCAGAAGCTCGGCGTAGAAATGATGCGTTTCAAAACGGGTACTCCCGCACGTGTTCATAAGAGAAGTATTGATTTTTCACGTCTTGAGGTGCAGGAAGGCGACGAAGAAATAGTACCATTCTCATTTGAAACCGAGGATGAGGGCGAAAATAAGGTTTGTTGCCATCTTACCTACACAAATCCGAAAACTCACGAAATAATACGCAATAATCTGCACAGAAGTCCCCTTTTCAACGGACTTATTGACGGTGTAGGCCCGCGTTATTGCCCCTCAATCGAGGATAAGGTTGTGCGTTTCGCTGACCGCGAACGCCATCAGATATTTATCGAGCCTATGGGACTTGACACCGAGGAAATGTATCTTCAGGGACTCAGCTCATCTCTTCCCGAGGATGTTCAGCTTGACCTGATGCGCAGTATGGAAGGCCTTGAAAATGTAGAGGTTATGCGTAGCGCATATGCAATTGAATACGATTGCTGTAATCCCCTCGGACTTCGTCCCTCCCTTGAAATGCGCGATATAGAAGGTCTTTACGGTGCAGGTCAGTTCAATGGTACAAGCGGTTATGAGGAAGCCGCGGCGCAGGGCCTTATCGCAGGAATAAATGCCGCAAGAAAGCTGAAAGGCCTTTCTCCCATTGTTTTTGACCGTAGTGAAGCGTATATTGGTGTTCTTATTGATGATCTCGTTACAAAAGGAACAAATGAACCCTACAGAATGCTCACTTCCCGTGCAGAATATCGTCTTTTACTCCGTCAGGATAACGCAGATTTGCGATTAACACCTACAGGATATGAAATAGGACTTATTTCAGAGGAAAGATATCAGAAATTCCTTGAAAAAAAGGCTAATATAGAAAGGGAAATAGAGCGAATTAACTCTGTAAACATCTCTCCGAGCAAGGAAATCAACGAATATCTGGAAAAAAATGGAAGCCAAACACTCTCAACCGGCATAAAACTCGCGGAACTTATAAGAAGACCTGAACTTTCATACGAAGAGCTTGCCCCGTTTGATAAGGAAAGACCTGAGCTCCCGAAAACTCATTGGCAGCAGGCAGAAATAGCAGTAAGGTACGAAGGATACATCAAAAGACAGTTTGATCAGGTGGAAAAATTTGCCAAAAACGAGAAAAAACTCATTCCTGAAGACATAAATTACGAAAAAGTATACGGATTACGCACAGAAGCAAGACAAAAGCTTGAAAAAATGCGTCCCGAAAACATAGGCCGCGCAAGCAGAATCAGCGGTGTCAGTCCTGCCGATATCGGAGTTCTCTTAATTTACCTTTCACAAAATCAGAATTCATAATGAGGTGAAAAAATGGATTTAATCAAAGAAGCTGCAAAATTCAATATAGAAGTAAGCGAAAAAGCAATCGAAAACCTTGGAAAATACGAAGAAATGATGCTCCGTTACAACGAAGTTATGAATTTAACCGCAATAACAGAGCACGAAGAAGTCCAGGAGAAGCATTTTCTTGATTCAATAACCCTCATTGCAAGTGAAAAGCTCACAGAGGGATGCTCTCTTATAGATATTGGCGCCGGTGCAGGCTTTCCCTCTATGCCCGTAAAAATCGTAAGAGAGGATATAAATCTCACAATGCTTGATTCTCTCAATAAAAGAATTAACTTTTTAAACGATGTAATAACACAATTGGGCATAAAAAACGCAACAGCAATCCATTCAAGAGCTGAAGAGGGCGGAAAAAACAAGAATTTACGCGAAAAATTCGATATTGCAACCGCAAGAGCCGTCGCAGACCTTGCAGTTTTATCAGAATATGCACTTCCTTTTGTAAAAGTAGGCGGATATTTTGTAGCAATGAAAGGAAATGCACCAAAGGAAGAGCTTGAAGGCGCTAAAAAAGCAATCCGCGAAATGGGGGGCGAACTTGAATCGGTAAAAGAAATTGTTTTACCATCAGGAATAAACCATAGTCTTATAATTATAAGAAAAGTAATACAAACTCCATCCAGATATCCACGAAAAGCAGGAACGCCTGCCAAAAATCCCATCATTTAATAAGTAATATGACAGAGAACCCCGTATTTTTAAAATACGGGGTTTGTTTTTGCCGAAAACCGCTATAATAAGGCGAAAACTTCTTATTTAATAAGCGTTGCAGTTATGTTAAAATTATTAAAAAGACTATTAAAAAGGACTGTTTTTATGATTTTAGCTCCGCAGAAGATAAAAATGCTTAAAATAGAAGAATTAAAACCGAACCCATATCAGATAAGGCGAAATTTTAACGCAAAGACACTTAAAAACCTTGCAGATTCCATAAAACAGCTCGGAATTTTATCTCCCATAGTGGTGAGAACCACGCGCGACGGTTATGAAATCGTTTTTGGGGAAAGGCGTGTCCGCGCGGCGCAACTTGCAGGTTTAAAAACCATCCCGTCTGTCATAATTCATGCAGGGGATCGCGAATGTGCCCTCTTAAGTATGGTTGAAAATCTCCATCGCGAAAATCTGACGGTTTTTGAAGAAGCAGAAGGATATTTTAACCTTATAAGCTACCATAAACTTAAAAAAGACAACTTTTTAAAGAAAATCTCCCTTGAAGAAGATAGAATTAATGAAAAAATGCGCCTTTTATCGCTTCCCGCACCAATCCGATATAAAATAGAGAAAAATAACATTGAAGAAAACATCGCGAGAGAGCTTTTGAAATTACACGATGAGGAAAAGCAGGCGGAAATAATAGAAAAAATAAAGGAAGACGGGTTAAATAAAAAACAGACCGCGACCCTTGTAAGAAATACCCTGCGTGAAATGGCGCAAAGCGACAAAACAGAAAAGCGCCGTAAGAAAAACACCCTCAAAACACCTTTATATATAAACACGGTAAAAGAAACCGTAGAGCTCCTTAAAAGAAACGGGGCAAAAACCGAATTATCCCGGACGGAAACCGACAAAACGATAGAATTTACCATAAAAATAGCTAAATGACACTATTTTAGCGACTCAAAAGAGCATTTTTCAAAAAAATGCTCTTTTTTTGAAAAAAATGTTTCACGTGAAACATTTTTGTGGTATAATACAAACAAGCTCAAAAACAATGGTTAAGGAGGGCTGTCAAATGGGAAAAATAATAGCGGTGGCAAACCAGAAAGGCGGCGTGGGAAAAACCACGACAACCGTTAATTTGGCGGCGTGCCTTGCGAAAATGGGAAAGAAAGTGTTGCTTGTGGATATTGATCCGCAGGGCAACTCGACAAGCGGTCTCGGAATAGACAAGCGCAGATGCGAAAAAACGGTCTATGACTGCCTCGTGAACGAGGAAAAGGCGGAAAATGTAATCGTTGAAACTGATTACGAAAACCTTTTCGTGTGTCCGTCAAATCTCAATCTTTCCGGTGCAGAAATTGAACTTATAAGCGTTATGGGCCGTGAAAACAGGCTTAAAGAGGCGCTTTCTACGGTGAAGGAACAGTTTGATTTTATTTTTATCGACTCTCCCCCTTCACTCGGCCTTATAACAATAAACACCCTTACTGCGGCGGATAGTGTGCTTATTCCTATTCAGTGCGAATATTACGCGCTCGAGGGTGTAAGTCAGCTTGTTGAAACTATTAAAAAAATTAAAAAGGCTTTGAATCCGAGCCTTTACATAGAAGGAATTGCGATGACTATGTACGACGCGCGTACCAATCTTGCCGTTCAGGTGGTTGATGAGGTTAAGCGATTCTTCCCTGAAAAAGTATACAAAACAATAATCCCCCGAAATGTACGTGTTTCCGAGGCTCCGGGCTTTGGAAAACCCGTTATATATTACGATGAAGCGTCAAAGGGCGCAGAGGCTTATATGGAACTTGCGTCCGAACTGCTTTCCGTTCAGGAAGGCTTGGCGGAGGAGGAATAATATGAAAAGAGGCTTGGGACAAGGGCTTGACGCCCTTTTTGCACAGACCACAACGCCTGAAGAAGTGACGTCCGTGCAGTCTGACGGCGTAAAAATGATTAAGGTAAGCCTTGTTGAACCAAGGCGTGATCAGCCCAGAAAAAACTTTGACCGTGAACAACTGCAGGCGCTTGCGAACTCCATTTCGGAACACGGAGTAATTCAGCCAATCATAGTGGTTGAGGGCGAAAACGGGTATTACAGCATCATCGCAGGTGAACGCAGATGGCGTGCGTGCCGTCTTGCAGGACTCAGCGAAATTCCTGCAATAGTAAGAACCTACGACGAAATGCAGATTGCCGAGGTTGCCCTCGTTGAAAACTTGCAGAGAGAAGACCTGAATCCGATCGAAGAAGCGTTGGGATACAGAACCCTTATGGAAAAGTTTTCCATGACACAGGATAAAGTCAGCGAAAGAGTCGGCAAAAGCCGTAGTAACATCGCAAATATGCTTCGTCTTTTGTCCCTTGAGGATGAAATAAAGGAAATGCTCGCGCAAAACAAACTCACAATGGGCCATGCGAGAGCGCTTCTTGCTCTTCCTGAAGGCACACGGAGAGTAGATGCGGCAAAAAGGATTGTTGCGGAAGGGCTTACCGTAAGACAGGTTGAAAATCTCGGTAAGGAAACTGCGAAACCGCCGAAAAAATCGGACGCGGACAAGCTTGGTTCGTATCCTGATGTGGAACGTGCGCTTATCCAGAAGTACGGTACAAAGGTTAAAATAAAGGGTAAGTACAAGGGTAAAATAGAAATTGAATTCTATAGCGTCAAGGATTTGACGAGACTCGTTGATTTATTGAATTAAAACAGCTTTATATATTTTTGAAAGGAAGTTTTCACATGTTAGATCTTAAACTCATAAGAACTGAAACCGAAAAGGTAAAGGCTGCACTCAGCAGAAGAAAGGAAAATGTTGACATCGATGCAATAATTGCTGTTGATGACAAGCGTCGTGCTCTTCTCGTTGAAGCGGAAGCCCTCAAGGCAAAGCAGAACG
>JAZNLD010000176.1:0-4837 GCA_045578925.1 Clostridia bacterium | reverse complement strand
ACCGCACCGAAAAAACAATTCGCCGAATTGCAGAAGAAATCGGTTGCAAGGTTGAACCTACACTTAACCTTACTCCCGCTATGCGCAGCTCGGGCCCGATGCTTCGTCATCTTGAGCAGGCTTATTTTTCCGATACGACTTCTCCATTTGCAGGAAATGACGGAAGCATCAGTATGTTCTGCGGTCAGAACAAGTTTTCAGAAATTCACAATGCCGCACGCGAAATAGTCCGCCTTGTGCGTGATGAAAATATGCGTTACCGCGACATTTCAATTGTTGCGCGTGATGTTGAGCAGTATAAAGGCATTATTGAAAGGGTTTTTCCGTTCTATGAAATTCCCGTTTTCCTTGACCGAAAAATCTCTCTTTCAAGTCACAGTGTAGCCGTTTTTATAACGAGCATACTTGATATCGCTCTCGGCGGATTTGCGTATGAAAACATTTTCACTTACATAAAAAGCCCCTTTTCTCCCCTTACAAAAGAAGAGGCTGACGAACTTGAAAACTACTGTCTTGCTACGGGTGTAAGGCAGTATTCGTGGAGCAAGCCGTTCGAAGTAAAGGTCGGTGCTTACAAAAGTGAAAGCACGTCTAAATCAGACGAGTTCACCCCCGAAAAAATGGAAAAAATCAATGCTATGCGCGAAAAAGTTTACGCGCCATTAAACACTCTTATAACAAAATTGCGTCGCAAGACAACTGTATGCGAGCTTTGCACTTCGCTTTTTGATTTTCTTGAAGAAGTAAAGCTTGAATCAAGCATTCGTTCCCGCGCAAGAATGCTTGAGGATGCAGGCGAAAATCTTTACGCGCTCCAGACGATGCAGGTTTATAATATTTTGATTGATATTTTCAACGACATCTGCACAGTTTTGGGACATAAGGAGCTTACTTTAAAAGAATTTTACACAACAATCCGTACAGGTCTTGAATCAGTTGAAATAGGCACGATTCCAAGTTCATCCGATTGTGTTACAATAGGCAGCATTGACAGAATCAAAGGACACGGTGCGAAGGTTGTGTTCTTAATTGGTGTAAATAGTGGTATATTCCCTGCTTCTCCGTCAGAAAGCGGACTTTTCAGCGACGATGACAAAAACGCTCTTTCACAGATAGGAATAGAAATGCCGCCTAATCTTCTTCACATGGCGCAGAGCGAGCAATTACTTATTTACGATGCAATTACTTCTGCGGGCAAAAAGCTTGTTTTCAGCTATGCTATGGCTGACAGTTCTTCGCACGCAATGATGCCCAGCGAACTTGCCGAGCGTGTTATGCTCCTTTTCCCCGACATTTTATTTACTGATGATATTACACACCCTGTTGATGGTATTAGTTCCATTACCTCGAAAAAAGCGGTGTTTGATTTGTTGTGCGCGCGACTTCGTGAATATGTTACCGAGGGTAAGCCACTTTCAAGCGAAATGAGTGCGGCGGCATACTATTTCAGCAAGGATGAAATTTATGCGCCGCTCCTTGAAGAAGCAATAAGAATGACTAAATTCACAAACGCCTCAAGCAGAATTTACCCAGACCTTATAGAAAAAGCTATTGGAAATGAAATGAAGACGAGCATCACCCGTCTTGAAGCGTACAATAAATGTCCGTTTTCATATTTTGCAAAGTACGTTCTTAAGCTTGAGCCAAAACGAGTTTTTGAGGTTAGCGCTTCGGACAGCGGCTCGTTCCTTCACGATTTCCTTGACATATTTTCAGGCTTTGTAACAAAAAGCACCGATGAAAACGGAAATCCGTATAGTTGGAGAACTATTGATGATGAATTTATAAAGAAGTATACCCCTATTATTCTCAGGGAAGTGCTTGCAGGAGTTAATTCTCATATGCTTGAAACTCCGCGAATCAAGGCGCTTTTCGACAGATTATGCAAAAGCGCTATGCAATCTGTTTTCGCAGTACGAAACCATATTGTAAAGAGCGATTTTATTCCTATGGGTTACGAAATCAGTTTTGACGAAGACGGAACATTCAAGCCGCAGAAAATTACTCTTCCCGACGGGCAGAGGGTTATTCTGCGAGGACGAATTGACCGCGCAGACGAATTTATCGCTACCAAACCCGATGGAACTGTCGGCAAATTCATAAGAATAGTTGATTACAAGAGCAGTGATAAAGCTCTTTCACTCGCTGATGTTTATCAGGGCGTACAGTTGCAGCTTTTCGTGTATCTTTCCACGCTGTGTGATAATGGTTATTCACCTGCAGGAATACTTTACTGCAACCTTACCGACCCTATGATTTCAGTTAAGTCCAATGCTACCGAGGAAGAAATCCTCGCACAGAAAACAAAGGCAAGACGAATGGATGGAATTATTCTTTCCGAACATTCAATGCTTGACCATATGGGCGGAGATGAAATTTTAAAAACTAAAAAAGCAGTTACTGCAAAGAATTTCAACTCAATGTTCCGTCATATCAATAAACTTATTTCAAAGACTGCACAAGATATTTACGGAGGAAAATTCCCCATCCGTTGCAGTGAAGATGCTTGTACCTGGTGCGAATATAATCAGCTATGCCGATTTGACACATCATTTATCGGTTGCACCGCGCAAACATCACCCGACCTTGATGACGAGGAAATCTGGGCAATTCTTGAAAAGGAGGCTACGGAAAATGAAATGGACTGAAGATCAGGAAAAATGTATATACGCCAAGCCTTCTGAAATTGTTGTAAGTGCCGCTGCCGGCAGCGGTAAGACACAAGTTCTTACGACAAGAATAATCGAAAGAATAAAGGATACCTCCTCCCCTGTTTCCGTGGAAAAACTCCTTGTCGTTACTTTTACCAAGGCTGCAGCCGCCGAAATGAAGGAACGAATTGGTAAAGCTTTGAAAAAAGCAATTAGCGAAAGCGATAATGAAGCAGTAAGAAAGAATCTTAAAGAACAGCTTTCTCTTTTGGGCGGTGCGCAGATTTGTACCATCGACTCTTTCTGTTATGATATTGTAAAGCAAAACTTCTTTACAGCCAACCTTCCATCTGATATAGCTATCGGGGAAACAGGAGAACTTTCCCTGCTTAAACTTTCAGCGCTTGAAGAAACGGTCAATGCGCTTTACTGTGCACTTGAAAAAAGCAAGGGTAACTCTCTTACTCAGGAAAACGAGGAGCTTGCTCTTATAGCTGAAAACGCTTTTCCTGACAAAGAGGAATTTGCCTTTATTTTAAAGGGATTTGAGGCTCTTACAAACGCTTGTTCCTACGATAAGCGCGATAGTGAATTCTCCGAAAATATAAAGGGTGGCGGAGATTATACCACAATGATTTCCGAACTTTATACAAAAGCGCAGTCTGCCGCATATCCTGAAAAATGGCTGTGTGAAGTTTCCGATATGTACAATAGCGCTGTCACGGAATATTCCGATACGGTGGTTTATAAATACGCTTGCGATATGTGTAAAATTTCGCTTAAAAACACCGCAGATGCACTTAAAACGCTTGCGGAAATCTGCGATGCTAATAATATCGGTTATGCCGAATTTTTGCATAATGAAGCAAAACAGTTTATGGAGTTTGCCGATTGTAAAAACTATGAGGAACTGTACGATTACTATAACTCGCACGCCTTGTTTCCCACTATTACAGGAAAGAACACCGATTGTGACAAGGCTTTAAAAAAGCAGATAACTGCTGTGCGCGGAAAAATCCGCGACAATATGAAGAAGAAAGTTCTCCCCCGATATCTTGAATTCTCACTTGAGGAATGCGAAAGCCTGCGCGACAGCCTTTATCCGCAGATAAAGGCTCTTTGCAGTGCAACGATTCTTCTTGGCAGAATTTATTATGAAAAAATGACCGAGCGCAGAATCATTGATTTTGCAACCTGCGAACATCTCGCACTTGATATAATTTCCAAAGATGGAATGACGCTGAGCGATACGGGGATTGCCCTTAAAAACAAATACGACGAAATATATATTGATGAATTTCAGGATTCCAACGACCTGCAGGATATGTTATTCACGCTCATTTCCAGTGGTCGCAGTTTTATGGTTGGCGATGTAAAACAAAGTATATACGGATTCCGAAACGCAGACCCATCAATTTTTATGAAAAAATGTGAAGAATCTTATTTTGATGAAGATTCCAAAAAGCGCAAAATTTTTCTTTCTAAAAACTTCCGTAGTGCAAAAAGTGTAATAGACGGCGTAAACAGTATTTTTGATATTGTTATGACTCTTCCCTCGTGTGGCGTTGACTACAAGTCCGAACACCGACTTGGTTTCGGCACTGACTTTATGCCCGTAAGCGTAGAAGGTGAAAAATGCGATGTCATCGTAATTGAAGATGAGAGAAACGCCGAGGAAAGACGCTATAGTGAGGCAAGCTTTATTGCAAAAAAGATCAAAGAAATAATAAAGTCAAAAAGGCTTGTTTGGGATAAAGACAGTGGTGAGCAACGTGCAGTGAGATACAGCGATATTGCGGTGCTTTCGCGCGGAATCAAAAACTCGGCAGATGTTTTTGAAAGCATATTTGCACTTGAAGGGGTCCCCTGTTGTGTAGATGGCAACAGCGACCTGTACGAAACGGTTGAAGTCGGTCAGGTGCTTGAAATTCTGCGTCTTGTAGACAATGCTCAAAGTGACATTTCACTTGCCTGTGCTCTGCGTAGTCCAATGTTTATGTTTGACGAAAACGAGCTTCTGAAAATCCGTCTTTGCAGTAAGGAAAGTTTTTGCGATGCATTCTACGGAATATGTTCTTCCAAGTATCCCGCCTCTCCAACGCTTGCTAAAAAGTGCAAAAATTTCTTAAAAACACTTACGGCGAAGTCGGATCGTAGCCATGTCGTTCTGTGAGCCAAGCAGTTGT
>JAZNLD010000175.1:0-6422 GCA_045578925.1 Clostridia bacterium | reverse complement strand
CAACGAGAACAGAATTAAAGAGAAACTTGGGTGGATGAGTCCAGTACAATATCGTCTCAACACTCTGGCTGCATAAAAATAGCGTAGCAGCCATTAAAACTACTACGCTATAAAAAGTCTAACTTTTTGGGGTCACATCAGTTTCTGCCTCTATTTTTATCGTGGAACATATATCCATACTTCGCTCAATCTGTCTGCTACGGCGATACATATAATTTCCCTCTGCGGACTCATATAATAATATGCCTTACAGGATTCCATCTGTTCCTCACCATACAGTCTGTATCCTCTCTGTAAAAGAGCTTCCATATACTTTTTCACCTGTGATATGCTTTGATATTTATAGGTGTATGCATCATCCTCTTCAAACTTTTTGTGTTCTATAAGTTTTACTCCCGTTATGGCAGTAAAAGTAGGAACGTTCACCTTTGAAGAGTTATAATACTCATCACTTTGTGTATTTCCGTTTTTAGAAGATGTCACATTTACGGTTATATTCTTTCCCACGAAATCAAGACTTGTATAGATTTTTACAGTTGCCGTACCTTCACGAAGGCCAGTTATTTTAAGCTTGCATACGGAATTCTGTTCATCCACCCAACCAAGCCACTCGCAAGCAACTATGTTCTTCTGCCTTGTATCCCAGTAGATTGACCAATTACCTTTTCCCTCTGCACGAACCAGAATCTCTTTAGTTTCGCCTGCAGATAAGCTTATGTTTTCCTCGGACAATTCAAGTGTGATTTTGTTGTCTTCTGCAGAAAATTCATTATAAGGAATTCCCTGAACATTAAGGTCAAAGTTTCTTATCATATTCACGGGAATTGCAAAGCCGATATTTTCAGCATCCTCAATGCCTGCGGAGGTTATGCCTATTACCTCACCGTACTCGTTCACAAGCGCGCCGCCGCTTGAACCGTGTGAAATAGCTGCTGTAATCTGAATAAAGCTATTACCATCCATCTGGCGATTGATATTACTTATTATTCCGTTTGAAATGGTATTCTGAAGTCCTGCAGGGCTACCAAGCGCGTATATTGTCTGCCCTGCTTTTATATTGTCACTGTCCGCCATTTTCACATTCGGGAATCCTACTACTTTTTTCCCGTTACTTGAAGTCTGTGAAATTCGTATTATTGCTATATCAAGGTCGCGGTCAAAAGCAATAACCTGATCAACATTGAATTTGTTTCCGTTTGTCATTGTTATCTGTGCCGAATAGGTGTCCTCAATTACATGGTAGTTTGTAACAGCAACGCCATCGGCAGTAATAAAGAAGCCGCTACCGCTTGCGACAGCATTTTTCCTTTGATCCGATACTTCTATATAAAAAACAGACGGAGATACCTTTTCTGCTATTTCGGAAGCGGTTAATTTCACCTGTGATTTATCAAAATTTTCGCCCGTTTTTATTTCAACTGCTCTTGTATCAGCTACCCAATTAACATCACAGTCAAAGCTTTCTGCGATTGCTCTTACAGGGACAAGCGTTCTTCCGTCAATAATGATTGGTGCAACGTCCAGCTTTACGGGAGATGAATTTTTAAAAAGAACAGTTGAATCAATGGTCAGATTTACCGTTATATCTCCCTTTTTTCCCGTTACGGTACGGGATGCCTCATCCCACGATACTACAGCACCCAAAGATTCAAAAATCTTTCTCATAGGCACCATTGTTCTGCCATCTATTATCCGGGGATTAACATCAAAAGCAAGAATTTCACCGTCAAGGTAGACTGTAATATCATTACTTGCAAAGACTGCTGAACTATTTATAAAAACCAGACATATCGCAAGGATTAAAGCTGATATTCGCCTTTTGTTTTTCATTATCATCCCTCCTGAATTTGATTTTTTACTTTCTTTTTTCCTTCAACGTTTTTATTTCCGCTTCATATCCGTCAAGCTCATTAGGAGTTTCAAGGAATATGGGAAGGTGTGAAAGTCTCGTATTATTTATTATATTCACCATTGCTTCAAGTCCGATAGAACCCTCTCCTATTTTTTCGTGACGGTCCTTATGGCTTTCAAACGGATTTTTGGAATCGTTCATATGGATTGCGTAAAGTTTCTCAAGTCCGATTATTCTGTCAAACTCATCGAGCACTCCATCAAGATTTCCCACAATATCGTACCCTGCGTCATAAACATGGCAAGTATCAAGGCATACACCAACCTTGTCTGAAAGCTCTACTTTATCCATAATCTCCCTGAGTTCTTCAAAACTTCTGCCGATTTCACTACCTTTACCCGACATTGTTTCAAGAAGGACAATTGTAGTCTGCTCGGGTTTAAGAATGGTGTTTAAAAGATTTGAAGTACGCTCAATCCCCTTTTCTGCACCCTGTCCGACATGGCTTCCGGGGTGGAAATTGTAGAGGTTACCGGGCACATATTCCATACGCTCCATATCATCTGTCATAATGCGAAGCGCAAGGTCGCGCACTTTTTCATCAGCCGACGAGGGGTTAAGTGTATACGGAGCATGAGCAAGAATTTTGCCGAAATTATTTTCCCTGCTATAATCCAAAAATGCTTTTATGTCATTTTCATCAATATCCTTTGCCGCGAATCCGCGCGGATTTCTTGTGAAAAACTGAAATGTATTTGCACCGATTGATGTAGCTTCCTTTGCCATATGCAAAAAGCCCTTGGAAGCAGAAAGATGACAGCCTATATAAAACATACTTTATCCTCCAAATAAAATATTGCTTTTCATATACTTTTAATATATAATTATAACATAATTATACTATTGAAAAGCACTTTTGTAAATAATATTTTAAGAGGAATTATTATGAATAAAACAGTTACAAAAGCATTTGCAAAAATAAATCTTTCGCTTGATGTTCTCGGCAAGCTTGAAAATGGTTACCACGAGGTTCAGATGGTTATGCAGACCGTTTCAGTTTTTGATCTTGTAACAGTCGAAAAAACCGATTCCGGAATTCAACTTACCACGAATCTTCCCTACCTTCCCACCGACCGAGGAAACATTGCATACAAGGCGGCAGAAGAGTTTTTCAACCATACCGGAATAAAAAGCGGTGTTAAAATTGATATTTCAAAGCGTATACCCGTAGGGGCAGGTCTTGCCGGTGGAAGCAGCAACGCTTCTGCAGTACTGAAGGCTATGAATAAACTTTATAATACAGGGCTTTCATTAAAAGAGCTGTGCTCAATCGGTGTTAAACTGGGTGCTGATGTTCCATACTGTGTTTTAGGAGGAACAAGGCTTGCCGAGGGGATCGGTGAAAAGCTTTCTCCTCTCCCGAAAATTCCAAGGTGCAGCATACTTCTTGTTAAGCCTGCTTTTTCAATCAGCACAAAAACAGTTTATGAAAAAATTGATTCTTGTACCGATTACAAGCGTCCTGATACTCAAAATCTTATAGACGGACTTCACGAAGGCAATCTTGAAAAAATCGTCTCATCAATGGGAAATGTTCTTGAGGAAGTAAGTATTCCCGAATACCCAATACTTCAGAATGTAAAGAAAGAGCTTGCTGAACTTGGTGCAATCGGAGCGCAGATGAGTGGCAGCGGCCCGACTGTATTTGGGATTTTCACCGACCACAACCTTGCCTGCGAAGCAAAAAAGAAGTTGTGGGGAAAATACAAAACAGTATATATTTGCAATCCTGTATAAATTTTTTATGAATAGGAAACACTTACAAATGAGGTGTTGCCCTATGAAAAAAATTATAACTATTATTGCAGTTTGTGTATTTATGCTTTTTCTGCTTGTAGGATATTCCACAAGCGTAAATTCAAACCTGTCTTCCAATATGGTAAGACTGCACGTAATTGCAAACAGTGATAGTGATTCTGACCAATCCTTGAAACTTTTGGTACGTGATGCAATACTTTCCCACTCCAGAAGCAACTTCACAAAAAAAGAAGAGATTGAGCAGGAACTTGAAAGCTATAAAAAAATCGCACAGGAAGTAATTTTACAAAACGGTTATGACTACTCCGTAGAGGTTGAATACGGAAATTTCAATTTTCCGACAAAGGAATATAACAATCTCCGTCTGCCTGCCGGAAATTACGACGCGGTGCGTGTTAAGATCGGTAACGCAGAGGGTCAGAACTGGTGGTGCGTGATGTTCCCTCCGTTATGTTTTATAGACGGAACTACTGATACTGCATTTGCCGAGGAAAAATTACTCTCATCCCTTGATGGTGACAGTTTAAAGTTAATAAAAAAGGCTGACGATGTAATTATGCCTTTTGAGATAAAATTCAAAATAGTAGAAATGTACGGCAAATTAAGCGGACGCGATAAAGTGTACGCGAAAGCCGACTGATTATTTGGAGGAAAAATAAATGCGAATGAGAAACAGAGGGCATCTTGATGAAAGGATTGCCGCTTGTGAGAATATCACACTTGAAAAATACGATGACAACGCCCGTCAGTTCATAGGTGACGGTGCTTTACATATTGAAATTGGTTGTGGTAAGGGCAGATTTATAACCGAAACTGCACAGCAGAATCCCCAAATCCGCTATATTGCAGTTGAAAAGGTTTCCAATGTAATCGTGCTTGCTATGGAAAAGGCCGCTGAAAAAGAAATTTCAAACCTTCGTTTTATGCGCGGAAAATTTGAAGTTCTTGCAGAAAGCTTTCCTGATAAGTCAGTTGACAGAATTTATCTTAATTTCAGCGACCCGTGGCCTAAGAAAGGCTACGCAAAACGCCGCCTCACACACGGCGGTTTTCTTGAAATATATAAGCGAATCTTAAAAGATGACGGCGAAATCTGTTTCAAAACAGATAATCGCGAACTTTTTGATTTTTCGCTTGAAAGTTTCCCTGAAAACGGATTTACACTTTCAGAAGTTACTTTCGACCTTCATAACAGCGACTTCGAAGGAAACATTATGACCGAATATGAAGAAAAGTTCTCGCAGATGGGATTTCCCATTTGCCGACTTGTCGCAAAAATAGACCGATAAAGAATTTTGGAGTCAAAACGATGATTAAACTTGTTCACTGTGCAGATTTACATATCGGTGCATCTTTCTCTCATCTGCCATCATCACTTGCATCAATCCGCCGTGATGAACAGAAGGAGGGACTTATTGATATTGTCAATTTTTCCAAGGACAAGCAGGTTGATGCACTTCTTATCTGCGGGGATCTTTTTGACTCGCCCAGGCCCACAAAAAAAGATAGCGATTTTGTAAAAAATCTCTTATCTTCGCTTTCCCCTGTTCCCGTTTTTATAATCTGTGGCAACCACGATTATATGTGTGCTGACAGTATCTTTTCAAAGCAGGACTATTTCAGCGATAATGTACATATTTTCCCGTGTTTTGACCATTCGTATGAAATAGCGGATAAAAACGCGGTTGTTTACGGAAAGTCTTACAACTCAAATACTACTACGCCATCTTTTGACGAATGTGTTTTTGATGACAGCAAGATAAACATACTCTGCCTGCACGGGGATATAACTCCGTCAAGCGACTATAATACAATCAGCCGCGAAACACTTTTATCCGCCCCGGTAAGTTATGCTGCGTTCGGGCACATTCATAACGGGGAAATTTTTGAAATCGGAAATACAAAATGTGCATATAGCGGCACAAGCGAGGCTCACAGTTTCGGCGATGACGGAAACACAGGTTTTATATACGCTGAAATAGATGAAAAAGAGGCGCACCTTTCCCCCGTTTCGCATTCAAAAAGGCATTATCACAATATTTTATATGATATCACAGCAAAGAATAACATTGATATTATCGCAGGAATTTCAGACTTTTTAAAAACGAGCGACCTTTACCGTATAACTCTTACGGGAGAATATACGAGTGATATAAGTATTCCTTTTATCAGAGATTCCCTTTCAGACAAGGCTTTTTTTATTGATTTATTTGATGACACTTCTCCTGCCTATGATTTTGACGCCATCGAAAAAGAAGCAAGTCTTCGCGGAGAATTCCTGCGCGAGTTGCGTAAAATTTCAGACAGCGAAGAAGAATTTATTTTTGCGGCAAAAGCAGGACTTGATGCACTTTCCGGTAAGACTCCACAGTTGGAGGAAGCATTATGAAAATAACAAAACTCGAAATAATTTCGTTTGGCAAACTAAAAAATAAAGTTATGGACTTGTCGGACGGACTCAACATAATATACGGCGATAACGAAAGTGGAAAAAGCACTACTATCAATTTTATTTATGCTATGCTTTACGGTTTCGGTGAAAGCCGTACTAAATCTCTTTCTCTGCGCGAAAAATACACTCCATGGGATGGCGGTGTATGTGAGGGCAAAATGACAGTTACAACAGACGACGGCGAAAGCATAATCATTTACCGAAAAGCCGGAAGCGTTAAAAAATATGATATTCTTCGCATACATAATGCAGTAAGCGGTGAGGAGCTACTCCTTTCCCCCGCAGATATTATCGGTGTGG
>JAZNLD010000174.1:0-12182 GCA_045578925.1 Clostridia bacterium | reverse complement strand
TTTCGAGTAGATTTTGGTGCGGAAGAGGCAGTAAGGCTTTGTGCCTTACAAGGATGACAAGCCGAAAGATACCGAAATTCCACCGTTTAAGGCAGGTTCGGACTACTCTCTTTCGGTTAACTGCTTGACAATTGAATGCTGAAATGGTATAATTCAAGTGCGCTTCAGAAGGAGAGCAACGGAACAGAAGTTCTTTTTGTAAAATATTTTATTTTTTTTATTGATACTATGAAGGTGTTGTTGTTTCATAAGAAACGATAGCGCCTTTTTGTGTTAAGGAGGAACTTCTATGAAAAAACATGAAAAACTTGTGAAAATGATTCTTGCGGCTCTTTTTTTGGCGATTGCCTACGTTTTGCCCTTTTTTACCGGACAGATTCCTGAGATAGGGTCTATGCTTCTTCCTATGCATATTCCGGTGCTTCTTTGCGGATTTATATGTGGTGCGCCATGGGGCCTTTTAATTGGCTTTATAGCTCCGCTTCTGCGTTCCTTTGTTCTTGGAATGCCTCCGCTTTTTCCGACCGCGGTATGTATGGCTTTTGAACTTGCAACCTATGGTCTTATTTCAGGTATAATGCATAAAATTCTTCCCGGGAAGAAACTTTTTATTTATGCCTCGTTGATTATATCCATGATTGCAGGCAGAATTATATGGGGAGTTGCAATGGTTGTCTGTATGGGCGTGAATGGTGGCGCGTTCACCTTTGCCGCATTTATGGCAAGGGCAATTACCAACGCGATTCCCGGAATCATAGTGCAGATTATCATTATTCCGGTACTCGTTATGGTGCTTGATAAACAGAAAAAAATATCGGGAATAGAGTAAAAATTATGATTATAGAAAAAACGCGTGAAAATATCTTGAATCATTATAATACATATCCCGAAATGAAGATTCAGGATATGTATAAATACCTTTATCAAAGTGCCTTCGGATGTGAGCATATGGTATCATCCATAAGTAATGTTGAGGAGCATCTTATGTGCGAGGCTGCTGGAATAGAACGCTTTTGTGATGCACTTACCGAAGTTCTTGACGGGGAATATTCAAGAGTGCACCTTTCGTATCTTAAAAAAGGTCTTTCCGCAAAAACACTGGCAAAACTATTTTTCCTTTCTGCAAAGAATGAGTCTGACGGAAAAGAGCGTCTCAGGGAAAAACTTGCTGTTTTGCGCGAACTTATTGCGGACAATGCAATTCCGTTTGACCTTAACGAATTTGATTTGAAATTGGTAGACTGGGAGAGCAGGGACTACCCTGCGGTGCATCATACGCCCGAATTCAGAGAATGTTATGCACCTGCGTACAGACTTGTAGAGAAAAGATTTATACCGTTCTTACCACTTTTTGCAGAAATAGATAAATTGATTGAGGAAAATCTCTTTGGAATCGTGGCAATTGAGGGTGGTAGTGCAAGTGGAAAAACAACACTTTCAAAGCTACTTGAAAGCATATACGATTGCAATATTTTTCATATGGATGATTTTTTCCTCAGAAAAGAACAACGTACAAAAGAACGCTATGCCGAAATCGGCGGAAATATTGATTATGAGAGATTTATGGATGAGGTTCTTTCTCCGCTGAAAAATGGTGAAGTAATAAACTATCGCAGGCTCAATTGTTCTACGATGGAGATTGAATCACCGACTATATTTGACGAAAAGAAGCTTACAATAATAGAGGGTGCTTACTCAATGCACCCTCAGTTAGCATCGAACTATGATATATCGCTTTTCCTTGAAATAGATGAAAAACTACAAAAAGCGCGTATTGAAAAGAGGAATTCTCCCGATATGGCAAAACGCTTTTTTGAGGAATGGATACCGCTTGAAAAAGAGTATTTTTCAAAACTTGGTATAAAGGAAAAATGTACCCTTACAATAAAAATAGAAAAGTAAAAAAATGGCTCAGTTTTGTGAACTGAGCCATTTTTTACCGTATAGGAAACCTGCGTGTTTTTTCGTGAGTGGCATTTGTCTGTTTGAGTTCTGGTCAGGACGCGAAATGGGTGAAGCGGCACGCTTTTTTTATTCAATTACTTTTTGAACTCCGTCAACCTTCACTCGCCATGAGGGTGAGAAAAGGAAATTGTCTCCGCCTAATGCGTGCAGGGAGTAGCCAAGCTCAATTTTTTTGATAGTGCCACCATTCGGAAAAGCTTCTTTTAACTTGGGCAGGCTATCAATGAACGATATTGTTTTGCGCTCGCCTTTTATAAGCTTCTTGGGCCAGTGGGCCTTCACAAAACAAACATCACCATTATCGTCAAGTTTTGCCTCAAGAGTCATGTCAAAAAGATTTGCTCCGTTATGCATCTTGTAAAAACGTGCATTTTTTTCATCGTATCCCGTATCGCTCATATCAAACCCCGTTTTTTCAAGAGAGCGCCTGAGTGCTTTTACGGAAACATTTTCCTTCGCTCTGTATCCGCTGTCGTAGGAGAAATAGTTATCGCCAACAGTCAGAACTGCAATATCATGTGTTCCGACAAGGGTATCTGCTTCGGTACGGAAGGGAATCTGTGTCTTGAAAAACAGATCGGAAAGGTCGCTTGCAGAATAAAACTGTGCCGTGTATGAAGGCCAGGTGTAATATTTTTCAGGAAAAATATCTTCGGATATTTTAAAACCGGACTTTCGCATAACAGAGAGCGACGAATTAACGACTTCTTTAGGAATATACGCCTTGTTAAGCGTTACCATTATAATAATAGCAAGCATAGCGAGGTTCATAAAAATGAGAAAGCCTATCATTATATTTTTTATAGAACTCCATTTCATTCTTCGCTCACCTCCGCGTTAAAATTCTCCTTATAACGATATATTTTACCATCGTCAGTGCTGGAAAGCCATGCTGCAGAGATTACGGCATCATTACCATTATCAAGGTAGCCTATATAAATATCTTCAATAACAGTATCCTCTTTCGAAACCTTGTCAATTACCGATACGAAGTTATCAAGAGCGCTGACAAAAGTTTCGGCAAGTTTTTCGGAAAAAACATTCTGATACGAACGCATATACTGTCTGTAGGAAATGAGCCTACCACCCTTTACAGTGATTTCAATAGCGCAATTCATCTTCTCGTGTCCGTGCGCATCTTCAATATCGACCTTTACAGGGCGACCATGAAGATAATAGTCAAACTTGAATGTATAAGGCTCGGTGCTGTCATAGTTTGAAAGGTCACTGCTTACAAGTATACTGAGTGGCTCGTTTGAAATACTTTCCCATACCTTTTCAGCAAAATCAATGGATGCGTTAAGAACATTATAGCTGTCCCCGCTTTCATCCAGAATGATTCCTCGGTCTTCTGAAACGGCAGTATATTCGAATACTGAATCGGGATAAATTGTTGCAGAAGCGTAGTTTGCAATATATTTCATAGCGCCCTGAGAATCTTCGTAGGGCGTTGTTTCATAATTGAACTGGAAGTTTTCCAGAAGCTTACCTTCAAAATTCTTGCCGATAAGATTATGAGGAAGCAACGCCTGAGTAGTAGGCTGTGAATCCGAAAAAAGCACAAGAGGCGCAAGTGAAACATTGCTCTTTTCGTCAAGCTCAAGTCCTGTGCTGAATGCAGGCTGATAATATCCGTCGCTGGTTGTGTAAACTGCAAGGTCAGTTGAGGGGAAAGTGTATGTCCTCTTCAGAATATGTGCATAAATATCGCTTTCTTCATTTCCGCGTGTAAGTATGCATATATCGCTCTCTTCGCTAGAAGGGATAATTACAAATTCGCGAAGAGAAGAAATATCTTCAGGAACATCAGCTGCATCAATACCCATTATTTTGCAAAGCATCTCTGTAGAAAATTCAACGGGATATTCCACATAGATACTGAGTGATTCAAGACCTGCTTCCCATGTGGAACGGTCAATTTTTCTTGATGCAGTTACTTCGCCGCTGAGAAATGCTTTTATAAGCTCTCTTGTACGTGCCTCAATAGGTGCGTAACCACGGTCGGTGTTATAATAAGCCATCCACAATGAACCGTCATTTACGAGAAGTTTTCTCGGCTTTGACAGATTTTCCTTTGAAATACTGTATTTTGCTTCAATCGGGAAAAAACGCTCGGCAATGGGGAATTCCCTGATATAACGATAAAGACTTTCGCCAAGTGAATTTGAAGAATTGACAAACCAAAGCTGTGAAGTCAGAAATATTAAGTTGATGATGAGAATAAAAATAGCTGAACTTTTAATTCGTTCTTTAAACAAAATTTATCACTCCAAACTGCGTGTTGAGAAAAATAAAAGCCTCAGACTTGATGCCTGAAGCTTTTTAATAATCCCGTCAATTCATCCAGCCATTATAAAGTGACTGTATTCCGTTTGAAAATCCGCTTACATTGTTCATAATCTTCTGGTCGAGAACATTGATGTCAAAATAAACAACCTGATAAGCACCATTTGAAGATTCAGCTCTTACAGCGAACTTGTTATGACCGGTAGCAAGTGAAACCTGTTTGTAGAAAACTCCTGCAGTACCGATTTTAGTTTGTGCCATAACACCGCTTGAATCCTTCAAGGCAATATATGATGCTCCGTTCCATTTGTAATAAGCAACGCTCACACCATTTTTACCTGTGCCGGTTATTCCATATGTCTTTTTAAGAGTTGCGGAATTCTTTGTTTCGGGTTTCTTAACAACGATAAGGTTTGATACTGTACCGCCGTCGTTAGCCCCGATTGAAGAAGGGTTAGCCGCCAACACGCTTACAGATGACAATATCAATATAAATGCAATAAATAATGCACATAGTTTCTTCATAAAAACACCTCAAAAAAATATAAAAACCTACTTTAGTATTTGTATTATACATTATCAATGTTACAACAGTGTTACATTCGTCTTAATGATTCATTACTTTTTTATGTAAATTATGCCTCCTGTTCCTTTTTGTAGAGAGGAATCATAATTTTTACAATAGTACCCTTCTGATTGGGACTTTCAATTACAATAGTACCATCGTGTCTTTCGATAATTTCCTTTGCAATAGCAAGGCCAAGTCCCGTACCGCCGCTTTGACGGCTGCGGGCTTTATCAACGCGGTAGAAACGCTCGAATATACGGGGAAGATCGCTTTCAGGAATACCGATACCATTATCCTCAACGGTGATATACGCTTTTGAAAAGTCACCGTAGCAGCTTATATCAACCTTACCGCCGCCGGGAGTGTATTTGATTGCGTTTGAAATAATGTTTGTAAGAACTTGCTCAATTGCATCAGGCTCACCAAAGCATATGGGGGAACTCATCTTTATATCTGTTTTTATCCTGTGACCTGTATTCTTGGCAGAAACGGAAAGCTTTTCCGCAACCGATGAAACAAGCTGTGCAAGATCAAACTTCTTTCTTCTTTCCATCATTTTGGAACTGTCAAGCTGGGAAAGAGTAAGAAGGTCTTTTACAAGGCGGGTCATTCTGTCGGCCTCGTTTTCGATTACTTCTATAAAATGAAGGATGGAATCATCTACGTTTTCTTCGCCCATATCGGAAATGGTTTCCGCATATGTCTTGATTGTCGTAAGGGGAGTGCGAAGCTCGTGTGAAACATTAGCCACGAATTCACGACGCGCGTTATCAAGTAACTGACGGCGGGTAATATCCTGAAATACTACAACGACGCCGGCTGTTATTGAACGCTCTGTATTAAATGGTGCAAAAAACGCTTTAAGACTCTTGCCTCGGAATTCTATATCACGCTCAACCGTTTCGGAAGGGTCAATGTACAAAATTCGGTAAAGTGAAATGTTTGCACCAAGCATATCGAAAAATTCGTCAAACGACTTTGCTTTATCCTCGCCGAGAAGCTTATCTCCGGCAGGATTTATGTGTATAAGTGCACCTGTGTTATCGTACGCAAGTACAGCGTCGGTCATATGAAGCAATATCGCTTCAACCTTATTTTTCTCTGCCTGAATCTCTTCAAGACTTGTATTGATTTTGCCTGCCATTTCATTGAATGCAATGGTAAGGCGGCCTATTTCATCGCGCGAGCGAACTTCTATTTTGTGAGTAAAGTCACCCTCCGCCATACTTTCGCTTCGGTGCTGAAGTGTGGAAATGGGGGAGATAATGGTTCGTGAAAGGAAGAAACCGAGAATAAGACTGATAAGAAGTCCGAAAAGAAGTGCCCAGAATATATTAATGAACATATTTGTTATGATTTCATTAACCTCCTGCATGGAGTCAGTTACATAAATAATGTATTTCCCCTTGCCGATAGGCAGAGCGTAGTCCATGAACTTGGCATTCTTGTCTGTAATGTTACCACGTTTTCCGTCAAGTGCAAGTACAAGGTTGGGGGTAGCCTCCAGATTACCCGTATCGGATGACGAACCTCCGAGAATATTGAGAGACTCGTCAAGTATGTAGTAATTTCTAAACGAGTCTATACCCATTCGTACCGAGTAAACTTTAAGCAGGTCAAGACAACTGTCAAGTCCATTTTCACCCCTGAGAGATGACTCAAAATCGGCGATTACATCTTCGTTGAAAACCTGTGTATCAAGCGAATTTGAGAAGTCGTTGTAGTAGTATGCAGAAATATTTTGCAACAGAAAAGTACCGACAACTATCATAACGCTGACGGTTAAAAGAAGGAATATTGCGATAATTTTCCATTGAATACTTTTAAACATACATCTCTACCTTATTACTTGTTGAAATAATATCCTACTCCACGCTTTGTCATAATGAAATTGGGAGAAGCGGGATTTTCTTCTACCTTTTCGCGAAGTCTTCTTACTGTAACATCGACAGTACGCACATCGCCGAAATATTCGTAACCCCATACTTTTTCAAGCAGAGTTTCGCGTGTGAATATCTGTCCCGACTGTTGTGCAAGGAACTTGAGAAGCTCAAACTCGCGAAGTGTGAGGTCGATAATCGTATCGTTCTTTTTAACCTCATATCTCGAGGGATTTATAGTAAGATTCTGGAATGATATAACATCCCCGCTGTCGCCCTGAGGCGCGTCGGAAGATGTGCGGCGGATATTTGCCTTAACTCGTGCCATAAGTTCGCGCACGGAAAAAGGCTTCGTACAGTAATCGTCTGCACCAAGTTCAAGACCGAGCACCTTATCAACCTCTTCATCGCGTGCAGTGAGCATGATGATAGGGGTAGAGTGCTTTTCACGAATTTTTTTACAAACCTCAAAACCATCCATTTTAGGAAGCATTACATCAAGGAGGATAAGGTCAGGCTTTTCTGTAAGAGCAAGTCTGTAACCCTCCTCACCGTCATATGCAGTGAGAACTCTGTAACCTGATTTTGTGAGATTGAATTTAAGTATTTCGACAATAGGTGCCTCGTCCTCAATAACCAAAATAAGTTTCTCCACTATGATAACCTCCGTTTCAGTATATATCTATACATTATATATTTTATAATATTTTGGGAGGGATGTCAACAAAAACAGTTGACAATTTTAAGTACAAGTATTATAATAATTAAGAATTATATATAAAGGCTGTGACGAAGACAGTAGCATAGACTAAAATGCCAAGCGAGTCGGGGATGGTGCAAGCCCGATGCAAAGTAGGTTTTTGTGAATATCACTTCTGAGCCGCACTTCTGAAACCAAGTAAGAGGTGACGGGCAGTTTCTCCGTTAAGGGAACGCATATGATGGTATGCTAATTAGGTGGTACGGTAACTTCGTCCTGATTAGGGCGGAGTTTTTTTGTTTGATAATAATTATTTTATATATTTTTTTATGGAGGTAGTGCTATGTACAACAAGGTAGATACCACACTCAATTTTGTAGAAAGAGAAAAGAAAATCGGTGCTTTCTGGCGCGAAAACAAAATCTTTGAAAAGAGTATTGAAAATCGTGCAAAATGTGAAAGTTACACATTCTATGACGGCCCTCCGACAGCTAACGGTAAGCCTCATATCGGACACGTTTTGACTCGTGTTATCAAAGATATGATTCCCCGTTATCGCACAATGAAGGGTTACAAGGTTACCCGTAAGGCTGGCTGGGATACACACGGTCTTCCCGTTGAACTTGAGGTTGAAAAAATCCTCGGTCTTGACGGTAAGGAGCAGATTGAAGAATATGGTCTTGAACCCTTTATCGGAAAGTGTAAGGAAAGCGTATGGAAATACAAGGGTATGTGGGAGGATTTCTCGCAGACAGTTGGTTTCTGGGCTGATATGGATGATCCCTATGTAACATACCACAATGATTTCATCGAATCAGAATGGTGGGCATTAAAGCAGATCTGGGACAAGGGTCTTCTTTATAAAGGCTTCAAGATTGTTCCTTACTGCCCACGTTGCGGAACTCCGCTTTCATCACATGAAGTTGCACAGGGTTATAAAAATGTTAAGGAACGCTCTGCAGTAGTTCGTTTCAAGGTGGTGGGTGAGGACAGTTACTTCCTCGCTTGGACAACAACTCCCTGGACACTTCCTTCTAACGTGGCACTTTGCGTAAATCCTGACGATACTTACTGCAAAGTTAAGGCTGCTGACGGCTATATTTACTATATGGCGGAGGCTCTTCTTGACAAAGTTTTAGGTAAGCTTGCAACAGAAGATGCTCCTGCATACGAAATCCTTGAAACCTACAAGGGAACTGACCTTGAACACAAGGAATACGAACCCCTCTTTGATTGCGTGAAGCCTATCTGCGAAAAGCAGAATAAGAAAGGACACTTCGTAACTTGCGATTCGTATGTTACAATGTCTGACGGTACAGGTATCGTTCATATCGCACCTGCATTCGGTGAAGACGATGCTCAGGTGGGAAGACGTTACGACCTTCCTTTTGTACAGCTTGTTGACGCAGCAGGTAATATGAGCGAGGAAACTCCCTTTGCAGGTCTTTTTGTAAAGGATGCTGATCCCAAGGTGCTTGTTGACCTTGAAAGCCGTGGCCTTCTCTTTGATGCTCCCAAGTTTGAGCATGATTATCCCTTCTGCTGGAGATGTGATACACCTCTCATCTACTACGCAAGAGAGTCGTGGTTCATCAAGATGACCGAAGTTCGTGAAGATCTTATCCGTAACAACGAAACAATCAACTGGATTCCCGAAACAATCGGTAAGGGCAGATTCGGTGACTGGCTCAAGAATGTTCAGGATTGGGGAGTAAGCCGTGACAGATACTAGGGTACACCTCTTAATATATGGATTTGTGATTGCGGACATCAGCATTCAATCGGTTCTATTGAAGAACTTCGTTCTATGAGCAATAACTGCCCCGAAGAAATTGAACTTCACCGTCCTTTCATCGATGCAGTTACAATCAAGTGTCCCAAGTGCGGTGGCGAAATGCATCGTACAAAGGAAGTTATTGACTGTTGGTTTGACTCTGGTGCGATGCCCTTTGCACAGTGGCACTATCCCTTTGAAAACAAGGAAATTTTTGAGGAAAACTTCCCTGCAAACTTCATCAGTGAAGCAGTTGACCAGACAAGAGGTTGGTTCTACTCACTTCTTGCTATTTCAACACTTATCTTCAACAAAGCTCCCTATAAGAACGTAATCGTTCTCGGTCACGTTCAGGACGAAAACGGTCAGAAGATGAGTAAGAGTAAGGGTAACGCAGTTGATCCCTTTGATGCTCTTGAAAAGCACGGTGCAGATGCTATCCGTTGGTACTTCTATTCAAATAGCGCTCCCTGGCTTCCTAACCGTTTCCACGACGGCGCAGTAAGCGAAGGTCAGCGTAAGTTTATGGGTACACTCTGGAACACATATGCATTCTTCGTACTTTATGCTAATATTGATGAATTTGACGCAACAAAATATACTCTTGATTACGATAAACTTTCTGTAATGGACAAGTGGCTTATTTCCAAGCTCAACACACTTGTAAAGACAGTTGATGACTATCTTTCAAATTACAAGATTACTGAAAGTGCTCGTGTAATTCAGGAATTCACCGACGAAATGAGTAACTGGTATGTTCGTCGTAGCCGTGAGAGATTCTGGGGTAAGGAAATGACTCAGGACAAGATTAACGCGTATATGACTCTTTACACAACACTCGTTACTCTTGCAAAGACTACTGCTCCCATGATTCCCTTTATGGCAGAAGAAATCTACAGAAACCTCGTTTGCAGCATTGATAAGGAAGCTCCTGTCAGTGTACATCTTTGCGATTATCCCGAATTTGACGAAAGCAAGATTGATGCCTCTCTTGAAAAAGCTATGGAAGAAGTACTTGACATCGTTGTACTTGGCCGTGCAGCAAGAAATGCATCAAACATCAAGAATCGTCAGCCTATCGGAAAGATGTATGTAAAGGCAGATACCGCTCTTGATAACTTCTATACAGAAATCATAGCAGATGAACTTAATGTAAAGAATGTTGAATTCACAGATAATGTCCGTGAATGTACAACATATAGCTTCAAGCCTCAGCTTAAGACCGTTGGTCCCAAGTATGGTAAGGTACTTGGCGGTATCCGTGAATACCTTGCAGCAGTTGACGGAAATGCGGCTATGGATGAACTTGAAGCAAACGGTAATATCAAGTTTGAAGTAAATGGTGAAGCAGTTGTTCTTGAAAAGGATGACCTTCTTATTGAGTCTGCACAGGTTGAAGGTTTCGCTTCAGAAAGCGATTTCGGTATCACAGTTGTACTTGATACACGCCTTTCAGAAGAGCTTATTGAAGAAGGCTTCGTTCGTGAAATTATCAGTAAAATCCAGACTATGCGTAAGGATAGCGGATTTGAAGTTATGGATAATATCAATATCTTCGTATGCGGGAATGAAAAGATTTCTGCAATTGTAGAAAGAAATGCTGAAGAAATCAAAAATGATGTTCTTGCACTTGACATCAAGGATGGCGAATGCGCTAACTCAAAAGAGTGGAATATCAACGGCGAAAAGGTTAAAATAGGCGTAGAAAAGGCATAAAAATCCGAAAGCAGCACTTCTTTTCGGAGGAGTGCTGCTTTTGAAAAAACGGAGATGGATTAAAATGAAAAAATCAAGAGCTATTGCGTTTCTCGCAGTAATTGCGATTCTCGTTATTGCATATTTTGTAGGGGCGGGTGTATCCAAGGCAGACGGTGTGTGGAAAGATGCTGAATATGTCAAAAACACAGAATTCGGCACCGGTGAAAAGACAATAACCGTGCAGGTAGTTGCCGAGGGTAAAAGGGTCAACTTTACGATTCACACCGATAAGAAAACCGTGGGCGAAGCTTTGATAGAACACGACCTTATAGCAGGTGAGGATGGTCCTTACGGTCTTTATGTAAAGTATGTAAACGGTATCAAGGCGGATTATGATGAGAATAAGGCATATTGGGCTTTTTCCAAGGATTCAAAACCGCTTGATACAGGTGTTGATAAAACAAAAATAGCCGACGGGGAAAAGTATGAGCTTATTTATACAAAATAATATATTGACATATATTTTTCCGAGTGGTATAATGTATCTAATTTAATTATAAACCGTTGAGACAGAAAAAAGTCAGTCTACAGTTTTAAGAGCGAGCGGATTATGGTGTGAGTTCCGCAAAACTGCCTGAGTAATATGGGCTGTCGAGGGCGGCGTTAAATGCGCTGACGTAGGACTTGCGTTATAAGTCGGGGATATGTAGGTATCTCGCATAAGGTTTCGTAGCCTTGTTTTGAGATTTACCTATGCCCTTGATATTACGCATATCAAGGGTATTTTTAATAACCGAAAGTAATAATCCGAACCTGCCTTAAACGGTGGAATTTCGGTTAGGTAAAGGAGAAGTATTATGAATAATTACAGAGATTTTGAAAACTATCTTAAGGAGTATCCTAACGAAGAGGGATATTTCGGAGAATACGGCGGCTCTTATCAGGCGGAAGAGCTTATAGAGGCTTTCAAGGAAGCTGACGATGCGTATGAGGCAATCTGCCACAGCGCACAGTTTATAAACGAACTTCGCAGAATCCGTAAAGAGTTTCAGGGAAGACCTACTCCAGTGTATCATTGCGAACGCCTTTCCAAGATTTTCGGAAACTGCCAGATTTATTTGAAGCGTGAAGACCTTAATCACACAGGTGCGCACAAGATAAATCATTGTATGGGTGAGGGTCTTCTTGCAAAATATATGGGAAAGAAGAAAATCATCGCTGAAACAGGTGCAGGTCAGCACGGCGTTGCTATTGCTACTGCAGCGGCATACTTCGGTATGGAATGTGACGTTTATATGGGTGAGGTTGATA
>JAZNLD010000173.1:0-6510 GCA_045578925.1 Clostridia bacterium | reverse complement strand
ACGTCTTTTTTCGCGAGTGGCACTTGTCTGTTTAAATTCTGGTCAGGACGCGAAATGGGTGAAGCGGCACGCTTCTTTTTTAATGGTATGCCTGATGCGATTCGAACGCACGGCCTTCAGAGTCGGAGTCTGACGCTCTATCCAACTGAGCTACAGGCACATATAGAGAATTCTGCATACTTTTTCGTATGCAGAATTCTTTTTTTCCGTATAGGAAATTACGTCTTTTTTCGCGAGCAATATTTGTCTGCCTAAATTTTGGTCAGGACGCGAAATGGGTGAAGCGGCACGCTTCTTATGCAGTTACTAAAACTCTTGTATAAAGAGGAGCATAATTAACAAGCCACTGAATATCGTTGGGATGCATTCTTACACAACCTGCTGAAACCTTTTGTCCAAGACGTGCATCGTAGGGTGTACCGTCATATTTTACAAGGTATGAATGAAGTGCATAACCACCCTTGAAACGCATTACAGGACCGCAGTAGTATTTGCTGTACTCCCATCTGTACTGATACTGATAATACTCAAATGAACCTTCAATAGTGGGCGTAGAGGGCTTACCGATTGAGCAGGGGAATTCGCGGATAAGCTTCCATACGCCGTCAACCTTCATAAGTACATTTACCTGGAAATCCTTTTTTGAAACCCAGATAAAGTAGTCTGTCTTACTTGTGATTCCGCATGAATTGATATACTGTTCCTTTGCATTAAGCTCTGTAACAGGTGTTGATTCGGGAACTGTTACTGCATCGGGAACTGTTATTTCAGGAACTTTTAATTCAGGAACTACTGCAGAGTCAACCTTTTTAAGTGAAGAAAGAGCGATTTCCATTGTGTATTCATCGTTCTTTACAACATTGTAATCAAGACCGAAGAAAAGCGCAACCTTTGAAAGAGGAACAAAGGGCATTGTATCAATTTCAAAAGTAGGTCTTGAAAGATTGATGCCGGTACCTGCAAAAAGTGCATAAATATCGTTTATATAGAACTGAGCTATCTTGCCTTCTTCTGTGTAAAGTCTTACAAAAGGCTTTTCTGTCATATCAAACTTCTGGTAGCTGATACCAAGCTCTGAAAGAAGGTCGTAAGTTACATAAACTTCATCGCCTTCAATACAGTGATAGTAAAGAGTTTTGTCAGTTGTGGGAAGCTTGATTGAAGCAGCTTTATTCCAGAGCGGCTTAAGGTTCATATAAAAGCTTGTATAATTTACAAGTTCTCCGTTTTCGTCAGGCATTGAGTATGTCTGAAGGATATGCTCCGTAGCCTCTTCGTCATCGTGAAAAGCATTCTGTGCACCGCTTGCAACAACGAACTTGAATTTTGCACCTGCTTCAAAAGAAGGAACATTAAAATCAAGAACGAATGCACCGGTACCGCGCTTTATTTCCTGCTTCTTTGTGTCAAGAAGAACAGCGCCGCTTTCGTCGTAAAGCTCAAACACAGCTTCGCTTTCTACAAGTGTGGGAATTTGCTCAACTGAGAAGTAAACCTTTACACTGTTAAGGTCACCTTCAGCAAATGCTCCAAGTGACAATACTGTGATAAGTATGAGTGTTGTCACGAGCATAATTCTGCCAAAAATTTTCATCAAAAACACCGCCAAATCATATTTCATATTTCTTCCTATTATACATTTACAAATACTGTAAGTCAACAGAATAATATAAAAATATGATAAGTATATAAAATCTCACAAAAAACCCCATATTTCTTTATTTATAAATTTGCTTTTTATACGATTACGTGATATAATAACTCTGATTAGTTAAATTTCTTTTAAACGTAAATGGAGGAAATTTGTATGAACGAAGAAAAAATATCTCTCTCGCTTGAGGGTATAACCCAGACCCTTGAAAAAAACTATATGCCCTATGCGATGAGCGTTATCATATCCCGTGCAATCCCTGAAATTGACGGATTCAAGCCGTCTCACAGAAAGCTTCTTTACACTATGTACAAGATGGGACTTTTAGGCGGTAACCGTACCAAAAGTGCCAATGTTGTAGGCCAGACGATGAAGCTCAATCCCCACGGTGATGCTGCAATCTACGAAACAATGGTGCGTCTTACCGAGGGACATATGGCGCTTTTGCACCCGCTTGTTGATTCAAAGGGTAACTTCGGCCGTCATTACAGCAGTAATATGGCATATGCCGCATCGCGTTATACCGAGGTAAAGCTTCTTCCCCTTTGTAACGAGATTTTCGGCGATATTGACAAGGATACCGTTGAATTTGTTGATAACTACGACGGCACTATGAAGGAGCCTGCACTTCTTCCTACTGCGTTTCCCAATATTCTCGTAAATCCCAATCAGGGTATTGCCGTTGGTATGGCGAGCAATATTGCATCGTTCAATCTGCGCGAAATATGTAACGCAACTATTGCGCTGATGAAGGACAAGGATGCAAACCTTGCCGAATATATTGAGGGCCCCGACTTTTCAACGGGCGGTTATCTCATAAAAAATGACGAGGTTATGCAGAAAATATTCTCGACAGGTACAGGCAGCGTAAAAGTTCGTGCAAAATATGCCTACGACAAGAAACAAAACATTGTAGAAATTACCGAAATCCCTTACAGCACTACTGTTGAGGCGATTATAGATAAACTGACCGAGCTTATTAAAAGCGGTAAGCTTCGTGACCTTAACGATGTCCGCGACGAAACCGACAAGACTGGTCTTAAAATAACTCTTGAACTGAAGCGCGGTGTAGACGCAGAAAAGCTTATGTCACGACTTTATAAGCTGACACCGCTTGAAGACAGCTTCAGCTGTAATTTCAATATCCTTATTGATGGTGAGCCTATGGTACTGGGCGTAAATGCGATACTTCGCGAATGGATTAAGTTCAGAACCGAATGTATCCGCCGTATGCTCAATTTCACAATTTCCAAAAAGCAGGACAGATTACATCTTTTGCAGGGTCTTGAAAAAATACTTCTTGATATTGACAAGGCAATTTACATCGTCCGCAATACTCCCGAAGATTCAATGGTTGTACCTAACCTTATGGCAGGCTTCGGAATTGACGAAATTCAGGCTGAATTCGTTGCGGAGATAAAACTTCGTAATCTTAATAAGGAATATATCTTAAAGAGAACGAGCGAAATTGAAAAGCTCCTTGAAGAAATTGCCGACCTTCAGAAAACCGTTGAAAGCGATGCCAGAATAAGAAAACTCATCGCAAAACAGCTTGAAGAAATCGCAAAAAAATTCGGCAGCGACAGAAAAACTATCGTGATTGATGCCGAGGAAGAAGTAGTTGAAAGCCCCGAAGCATTTATCGAGGATTATAATGTCCGCGTATTTATGTCACGAGAAAACTATTTCAAGAAGATAACACTTGTATCTCTGCGTGCCGCTTCCGAGCAGAAGTTCAAGGAGGGCGACAGTCTTCTTTGCGAGGCGGAAGCAAGCAACAAAATGGAGATGCTCTTCTTCTCGGACAAGCAGAATGTTTACAAGATGAAGCTTTACGACATCCCCGATACCAAGGCAAGTGCGCTTGGCGAATATCTGCCTAACCTTATCGGTATGGAGCCTGACGAGAAGATACTTTACTGTACTCCCGCGTACGATTTTGGCGGATTTATGCTGTTCGCTTTTGAAAGCGGTAAGGTTGCCAAGGTTGACATGAAGGGGTACGAAACAAAAACCAACAGAAAGAAGCTGACAAACGCCTACGGTAAGGGTAATATCATCGGTATGCTTTACTGCAAGGAAGAATGTCAGGTTGCACTTTTCAGTAATATTGATAAATGTGTGGTATTCAATACCAAGGATATTATGACAAAGTCAAGCCGTTCCAGTCAGGGCGTTCAGGTTATGACAATGAGAAGAAAGTCGCTTCTGACAAGAATTGAGCTTCCTGAAACATCGCTTAAATCTACCGCAGGATATGAAGCAAGAACTATTCCGTCATCGGGATATTATCTGAAGGATGAGGATAGTTCTACGGTACAGACCACACTGTTTGACGAGTAAAATCATCATATAATGCAAAATGCAAAGTTCAAAATGCAAAATGATGGAAGATTTTCGCCTTGCGAAAATCCACCTTTAATTCTGCATTCTACATTATGCATTCTGCATTTATTTATGAGGTACGAGCAAATGATATACTTTGACAATTCCGCGACAAGTCCGCTTGCGGAGGAGGTCGTTGACACAATAACTGAATATATGAAAACAAGCTTCGGTAATCCGTCAAGCCGTCACGCTCTCGGCCTTGAAGCAGAAAAAATCGTTTCCGACGCCCGCAGAAAGGTTGCAAACGCACTTTCGGTTACTCCCGACGAAATTTATTTCACATCGGGCGGTACGCAGGCGGATAACATCGCGATACTCGGTGCGGCGAACATCAAAAAGGGAAAACGCATCATAACAACGGCGATTGAGCATCCTGCCGTACTTGAAACGGTGAAATATCTTGAAACGCAGGGTTTTGATGTTGTGCGGATCAAACCGCAAAAGGACGGCGTGGTAAAACTGACCGATATACTCGACGCAATCACTCCCGATACTGTGCTTGTCAGCGTGATGCACGTCAATAACGAAACGGGCGCTGTAATGCCCATCCATAAAATCGGCGGTGTGCTTAAAAGAATTGCTCCGCGTGCGCTTTTCCACGTTGATGCGGTGCAGTCATTCGGACATATCGCAGTAAAACCGTCTGCGTGGGGAATTGACCTTATGAGTGTAAGTTCTCACAAAATCCACGGGCCCAAGGGTATGGGCGCGCTCTACATCAGAAAGGGGACAACCTTAAAACCGTCCGTTTTCGGTGGCGGTCAGGAGAAAAACATCGTCAGCGGTACTGAAAATGTCGGTGCAATTGCAGGCTTTGGTAAGGCTTGTGAGCTTATAAACCTTGCTGATGGTGAAAAGGTGCGCGAAATCAAAAACTATCTGCGTGAAAATCTGCTGAAAATTGAAGGTACGGTTCATAACGGTGGCGGTGCGGATGAAAGCCCTTACATTTTGAATATTTCATTCGGTAAAATCCGTTCTGAAATAATGCTTAATGCCCTTTCAAACGAAGGGATTTACGTTTCAAGCGGGTCTGCCTGTGCGCGCGGTGCACATACAAGCGGTGTTTTAATCGAAATGGATTCTCCGCTTCCCGACAGCGCAATCCGTTTCAGCCTTTCAAGGTATAACACGATGGAAGAAGCGCAGGAAGTAGTAAAGAAAGTCAGCACGATTGCTGAAAATATACATGTTTAAGGTGAATGATATGAAAGAAATTATCCTTGTAAAATACGGTGAAATTATACTTAAAGGTCTTAACAGAAGCAAGTTTGAAGACCTTCTTATCCGCAACATCAAAAAAGTTGTCGGAAGGGAAAATATCGCATCTATAAGAAAGGCTCAGGCGGTAATATATATTGAGCCTGCTGAAAATGTTGACGCAGACGCGCTTATGGAAAAAATGCGTAAGGTCTTCGGCATAATCTTTATCGCCAAGGCGGCAGTCTTCCCCAAGGATATGGATGTGGTTTTGTCCGAGGGTGCAGATTATGTCATAGATTCGCTCTACGGTGTGGCATCGTTCAAGGTTGAGGCAAAGAGAAGCGATAAGAAATTCCCTCTCAAATCCCCTGAAATCAGTCGTGAAATGGGCGGTGCAATCCTTTCAAGGCTTCATAAACTCAAGGTTGATGTGCAAAATCCCGAAGTGACCGTTCGCGTTGAAATCCGCGAGAACGAGGCGTATGTTTACACAACGGGCGCTCGTTGTGCAGGACCGGGCGGTATGCCGACAGGCTCAAGCGGGAAGGCTACAATTCTCCTTTCAGGCGGTATTGACAGCCCCGTTGCAGCGTGGATGATTGCAAAAAGAGGTGTTGAAATTGATGCGGTGCATTTCTTCTCACCTCCGTACACAAGCGAGCGCGCAAAGGAAAAGGTAATTGAGCTTGCACGAATTGTAGCAGGTTATACAGGAAGATTTAACCTTTATATAGTGCCTTTCACCGAGCAGCAGCTCGCAATACGCGACAACTGTCCCGAAGACCACCTGACTCTCATTATGCGCAGAATGATGATGATGACCGCTGAAAGAATCGCGCTTAAAAACAACTCGCTTGCACTTATCACGGGCGAAAGCTTAGGTCAGGTTGCAAGCCAGACTATTCACGCGCTCGGCGTTACTAACGAAGTTATGACCACAATCCCCGTTTTCCGCCCGCTTATCGGTATGGATAAGGATGAGATTGTTACTATTTCAAGAAAAATCGGTACTTTTGAAACATCAATTCTTCCTTATGAAGATTGTTGTACCGTATTTACACCCAAGCATCCGACAACGAAGCCCACCCTCTCCAAGATTATGGAAAGCCAGAGTAAAATTGATATGGATTACTGGGTGAATAAAGCAGTAGAAGAAACTGACTGGGTATTGATAGAACCAAATTCATAAGAATTTGGTTCTATCAAATGCAGAATTCATAATTCACAATGCATAATGATGGTGGATTTTCGCTTGAGCGAAAATCTTC
>JAZNLD010000172.1:0-8038 GCA_045578925.1 Clostridia bacterium | reverse complement strand
CTTTGCGTCATCGCAGCTTTATGATTTCTACACATACCTTCCTATTAAATATCCTCAGGTAAAGGCTGTATTCATTTTCGATCAGGATAAAAATGCTAACACCGGTTGTTACAAATTCTCACTTTCAAAGAACGAAACGTACCTTGACGCATTCAAGCGTGGCACAAAGAGCAGTCAGTATCTTGCAACTCCTGATGAGGATGCAGACCTTCCGCAGTATTACGAACTTGGAACAAATGTAAAAGTTGAACCCAAGAAAGTGGAGATTTCTTCCTTTATTAAAACTCCCGAAAACGATATAAGCTATGTTGTTTATAATGTTTACGGAAAAGATATTGCTACAGCATACGGTATTCCGTACAGTGTAAAGATAGATTTTGAATCATATTCAGAAAAGACAGTTCCGCTTAAACTGATGGCATTCAGTTCAAAAGGAGCAAAGGTTGCAGAAAAGACATATTATATTAAGGTAGATTAATGAAAAAGTGGTATCGGAAACATTCCCGATACCACTTTTTTGTAATATGATTTTAACATAACTGAAATCAAAATATAGCATTAGCACATTTGGGCTTTAAAACGGCTTTATATTCGCAAAAAACGCTTGTTTTTCTTGAAAAATAATTGGAAAATTTTACTTGACAAAACACTAAACCTATAGTATCCTATTATTTGACAAATAGAATTGTTTGTCGTTTGTTTTGAATACATTTTTTTTTGTTTTGGAAGTTTTCTGCAGACAAGATTTCCAAAACAGAGAGAATGTAGAATAAAAAATATTTTTTATGAAGGGAGAAAAGTTTCATTATGAAAAAGCTTTTCACAAAAATCGTTGCTTGTGTAGCAGTTGTTTCTCTCGTAGCTACTATGGGTTTGACAGCACTCGCTAGCAAGGAAATGGACAACATGGAATTTGTTTGTTACGACTTAACAAATCCCTATGCACCCAACAAGGTGTACAACGAAGTAATCGACGGTAAGTTCACAAACAAGAGCGTTCTCGTTCCTGTTGATTACGAATGGGTAAACGAAGGCGGCTTCGAAGGTGTATATCCCTACGCTGGATATGACACAATGTACATCGAAGGTCAGGCTCAGAAGATTTACCAGTACAACAGCCTCTTCCCTCAGTGGGAAGCAAGAAGACAGGATTTCTTCTGGGAAATCCAGACTCCCCATGTAATCTGGGAACGTCATCAGACTAATGTTCCTGGCAAGGGTTGGCAGTGGGATTTTGGCAACGAAAAGTTCGGTATCAGCGATGAACTTCTTTTGACTAAGACAGTTAGAACAGCTGACGTTCTTAACGTTGAATATCTCCCCTACGGTTTTGCTTGGTACAACAACGCAGGCGAAATCCTTAGCCTTGACGAACAGGAAATGTACAAGTACTTCGGTATCTATGACGAAGCTATCGCTAACTGGACAGCTCTTGTAAGCGAAGGTGCTCTTTCTGTTGCTTCTCTTAGCGAAACAGATGAATACGGCAAATACGTAATGACAGACGAAGAAATCGCTGAAATCGTTCCCGCTGTATACAGCAAGTACGTAACAGCTAAGTTTGATAAGGATTCTGACGAAGGTCTTGCTACAAAGAACGTAGCTCTTGAATTCCTTGCAAACGAAATCTGGGCAGAAGAAAAGGCTAATTGGGAATGGGATGCAGATTCTCTTGTAATCGCTCCTGCATTCGATATCGATTGGACAGCTCCTGCATATGAAATGGATGAACCCTATCAGCAGTACCAGTACCTCATCGTAAACGGTATCGTTCTCGATGGTAAGGATGGTAGCCCTGAAGTTCTCCGTTACACAAGTGGTAAGGAACTTCCCGAAATCACATGGAAATTCGAACGTTTCGATTACATCGAAATGCCCGAAAAGTACCCCTACCCCATCTTCCAGGTTGTTGAAGCTAAGTACGTTGATGGCGTAAAGGCATTCGACAAGGAAGGTAATGCTATCTACAGATACCCCACAGGTGAATACGGTAGCGTATACTTCGCACAGAACGAAGAAGACGATACACTTATCGACCTTTGGGTAGCTGACGAAAAGGGCAACAAGGAACTCCTTGAAACTTTTGAAAACTTCACAGGTACTCTTGAAAGCGCAATCGACGCTTGGTACAGTGGCAACCGCTACATGAACAGAGTTATCGCTGAAGATCAGTACGCTCTTCTTCCCTAACAGATAACTATAAGTTAATACTAAAAGAGGCTGCATGCAGCCTCTTTTGTATTTCACAGATTTTATTGGAGGAAAATATATGAAAACACTTAAATCATTTTTTCTCACCACAATCATTTTAGGTTCTTTCTGTGCTTCATGCTATGCTGCACCTCTTTCAAGCAGTAGCTTCATTGAAGTTTATACAGTAGAAGAATTCATCATGGAATACGGCGAAGACGCGTATAACAAAACTAATCCTACCGTAAAAAAACCTGTTCAGCCCGTTTCATCAGAAAAGGCTGAACCTACTAAGCTTAAAAAAGGAAATAGTTTACAGTCAGCTATGTTTTTCCAGAAATAAGAAAAAAACACTTGCATTATATGATATAAAATGATATAATACATTTGACAGAACGAAAGAGTGGGTTGCAAAACCCACTCTTTCGCATTATATGAAAGGGATGGTATCTTGGCTAAAATAGATGAAGCACTTGAAAAACTTGCCTTGGATGTATGCAAAAGACACGGTGTTTACATTTATCACACCGAATACAAAAAGGAAGGCAGCGAATACTATCTGCGTCTTTATATTGACAAGGATGGCGGAGTAACTATTGAGGACTGTGAAAATGTCAGCCGTGATATAAGCCCCTTGCTTGACGATCTGACATTTATTAAGGAAGCGTATATTTTCGAAGTGTCTTCCCCCGGAATTGACCGAGCGCTTGTTCGCGACTGGCATTTTGAAAAAGTTATTGGCGAAGAAATTGACATCAAGCTTTTTGCACCGCTTGACGGAAAGAAAGAAATTTCCGGCGTACTTAAAAAGTATGAAGACGATGCAATCACAGTTTTGATTGAAGATAAAGAGATTACAATTGAGAAAAGCAAGGCTGCATCAATCAGACTTGCATTCAAATTTTGATAGGAGTGTTTAAGAAAAAATGAACAAGGAACTTATACTCGCACTTGACGCACTTGAACAGGAAAAGCGCATCAAAAAGGAAGTTATGTTTGAAGCTCTTGAAGCTGCTCTCGTTACAGCTTACAAGAAGAATTTCGGCAGCGGTTACAACTGTTTTGCAGAAGTCAACCGTGAAAATGGCGATATGCGTGTTTACTGCTCAAAGACAGTAGTTGAAGAAGTTGAAGATCCCTGCATCGAAATGACTCTTGAAGAAGCTCACGCTGTTAACAAGCGCTATAAAATCGGTGATGTTGTTGATTTTGAAGCTTCTCCCGCAAAGTTTGGCAGAATCGCTGCACAGACTGCAAAGCAGATGGTTGTTCAGAAAATCCGCGAAGCAGAACGCGGAAATATGTACGACGAATACAGCGATAAGGAAAACGATGTTATGAGTGGTAAGGTTGAAAAGCTTGACCGCAGAGGTATTATGATTGACCTCGGTACTGCAGAAGCTCTCCTTGCTCCTTCTGAACAGATTCCCGGCGAAGATTATACACCCGGAAAAAGACTCAAGGTATATGTATTTGAAGTTAAGAAGACTACAAAGAGCGTAAATCTTAATGTTTCAAGAACACATCCCGGTCTTGTTAAGAAGCTTTTTGAACAGGAAGTTCCCGAAATCGCTGACGGTACTGTTGAAATCAAAAGCATCGCTCGTGAAGCAGGTAGCCGCAGCAAGCTCGCAGTATATTCTGAAAACCCCAATGTTGATCCCGTAGGTGCTTGCGTTGGCCAGAGAGGTATCCGTGTAGCAGGTATCGTTCAGGAGCTTAACGACGAAAAGATTGATGTTATCCAGTACAGCGAAGATCCTGCAGAATACATCAGCGCAGCACTTAACCCTGCAAAGGTTCTCAGCGTTGAAATCGACGAAAAGAACAAGTCAGCACTTGTAACTGTTCCTGAATTCCAGCTTTCTCTTGCTATCGGTAAGGAAGGTCAGAATGCTCGTCTTGCAGCAAGACTTACAGGTTGGAAGATTGATATTAAGAGCGACAAAAACGCAGAGGAGATTGAAGGATAATGTCTACTCCCCTTCGAATGTGTGTTGTATGCCGAAAAATGAAAGAAAAGTCGGAGCTTTTAAGAGTAGTAAAGAAAGGCAACGAATTTTCCGTCGACCTTACCTTTAAGGCACAAGGTCGCGGTGCATACATATGCAGAATTGGCGATTGCTGTGAAAAATTTGATAAACAGCGTTCGTTTGAGCGTGCTTTTAAAAGCGCACTTGGGCAAGATGTGAAAGAAGCCATTAAAAAGGAATTGATTTAATGAACGACAAAATACTTGGAATGATAGGTCTGGCAGTACGCGCAGGTAAAGTTAACTTCGGCGTGTTTATGACAGAAAAGGCCCTTGATGAAGGGCGTGCAGAACTTGTTATCGCATCGGAAGATATAGGCGCGAGCAACAAACGAAAAATTGAAGGAAAGTGCCAAGGCTATGGTGTGGATTTAGTATTCTATTCAGATAAAGAATCACTCAGCCGTGCTTTAGGCAAAAAGGATGTTCCCGTTGTTGCAATTTGCGACGAAGGGTTTGCCAAGGCCATTTTAAGCAAGTTACCACAAAAGCCCGATATGAATTAAAATACGGAGGTGCCAATAAATGATTGCAAAACAGAAAATCAGCGCAATAGCAAAAGATATAAATATTCCCGGCAAGGAAATTGTAAAAATGCTTGCCGAGGTAGCAGGTATTACAAAAAGTACTGCCGCTTCTCTTGATGTAGAGGAAATGAGTATCGTAATGGAATATTACACTCAGAAATTTGACGATGGCACAAGCATCGAAGAATACGTAGCAGCTCAGCAGCAGAAAATCCAGGAAGAGCAGGAAGCGAAAGCTCCTACTCCCAAGGCAGAAGAATTTCCCGCAGAAGAAAAAGAGGAAGAACCTATAAAGACACAGAAAACTGTGCGTTATGTTGACACTCGTTCAAATGCGGTTGACCTTGATATGCAGCTTGCAAAGGAAAAGGCTGAAGAGCTTGCTCCTGAAATAAAGGACACTGAAACAAACAAACAGCGTCTTAAGAAGAATAAGAATAAGCAGCCCCAGAAGAAAAATCAGCCCAAGCAGCCTGAAATGCCTAAGCCCAAGAAGGAAGAAAAGAAGGAAACCCTTCACGTTATTATTCCCGACACAATTACTGTTGGAGACCTTGCGCAGAAGCTTAAGGTGGGTGCTACTGAAATTATCAAGCGCCTTATGCAGCTTGGTATTATGGCGGCAATCACTCAGGACATCGAATATGATGTTGCTGCTCTCGTAGCTGAAGATATGGGTGCAGAGGTTGAAAGAGAAATCATCGTTACAGAGGAAGATAAGCTCCTCAGCGATTTCGAAATCCCGGATGAAGAAAAAGACCTTCTTCCCCGTCCTCCCGTTGTCTGCGTAATGGGTCACGTTGACCACGGTAAGACAAGTCTTCTTGACGCAATCCGTTCTACTAATGTTACTGCAAGCGAAGCCGGCGGTATTACTCAGCACATCGGTGCTTATATGGTAAATGTTGACGGAAATCAGATTGCATTCCTTGATACACCCGGTCACGAAGCCTTCACTGCAATGCGTGCCCGCGGAGCACTTGTAACAGATATTGCTATTCTCGTTGTTGCGGCAGACGATGGTATTATGCCCCAGACTATTGAGGCTATTAACCACGCAAAGGCAGCCGAAGTAAGTATTATTGTTGCAATCAACAAAATTGATAAGGATGGCGCTAACCCCGACAGAGTTAAGCAGGAGCTTACAGAACATGGCCTTGTTCCCGAAGAATGGGGCGGTGATGTAATCTGTGTTGAAGTCAGCGCAAAACAGCGCATGAATATTGATTCACTTCTTGAAATGGTACTCCTTACCGCAGAAGTTAAGGAGCTTAAGGCTAACCCCAATCGTCACGCAAGAGGTACAGTTATCGAAGCCAAGCTTGATAAGGGTCGTGGTCCTGTTGCAACTGTTCTCGTACAGAACGGTACTCTCCGTCAGGGCGACATCATTGTAACTGGTACAGCTGTTGGTCGTGTAAGAGCAATGGTTGACGACCACGGTAAGAAGATTAAAGAGGCTCTTCCCTCAACTCCTGTTGAGATTGTAGGTCTTAGCGAAACTCCCGATGGCGGCGATCCCTTCTTCGTAGTAGAAGACGAACGCGCTGCCCGTAATGTCGTAGAAGCAAGAAAGCAGAAGATTAAAGATGATGCTAACAAGGCAAGACAGCGTGTTAACCTTGAGGACCTCTTCAGCCAGATTCAGCAGGGCGATGTCAAGGATCTTAACATCATCGTTAAGGCTGACGTTCAGGGTAGTGTTGAAGCTGTAAGACAGAGTCTTGAAAAGATTTCAAACGAAGAAGTACGCGTCCGCGTTATCCACGGTGCTGTCGGTGCTATTACTGAAAGTGACGTTACACTTGCTTCTGCATCAAACGCAATCATCGTAGGCTTCAATGTTCGTCCCGATGTTGGTGGTAGAAACGCTGCTGAACTTAACAAGGTTGATATGCGTATGTACCGCGTAATTTACGAAGCGATTGAAGAAATCGAAGCTGCTATGAAGGGTATGCTTGCTCCCACATTCCGTGAAGCAGTTATCGGTCATGCTGAAATCCGCCAGACATTCAAGGTTAGCGGTGTTGGTACAATCGGTGGCTGTTATGTTACAGATGGTAAGATTCAGCGTAACTGTAGCGTAAGAATCGTTCGTGACGGTATCGTAATCCACGAAGGCGAACTTGATTCACTCAAGCGTTTCAAGGATGACGTTAAGGAAGTTGCAAGCGGTTACGAATGCGGTATGGGCTTTGTACGCTTCAACGATATTAAAGAAGGCGACGTAGTAGAATGCTACGTTATGGAAGAAGTAAAGAGATAATATATTCGCAAAACAAAGACAAAATAAGTAAATGGGAATTCCCCATTTACTTATTTTTGAAAGAAGGTAATAACATGTCTTTTAAAAGAACTGACAGAATTTCAGAAGAAATAAAGAAGGAGCTTTCAAGCGTTATTCGCGAGCTTAAAGACCCCAGAATACCCATGATGACAAGTGTTGTGACCGTAAATGTTACAAGCGATTTGAGCTATGCAAAAGCTTACATCAGTGTTATGGGAACTGACGACGAAAAGAAAGCCGCTATAAAAGCACTCACGCAGGCTGCAGGATACGTTCGCCGCGAAATAGGCGGACGAATCAAACTTCGTTGCGTGCCCGAATTCACTTTTGAGCTTGATACCTCAATTGAGTATGGCGCACACATCAACAAGCTTCTTAACGATATAAGTAAAAACTGAAAGTAAGTGACTAATATGAAAGAAGTAATCACTCAATTAAAAAACAGTAAAAGTGTTGCTATTTTCGTTCACGAAAATCCCGACTGGGACTGCATCGGCAGTGCTTTGGCGCTTCGAATGGCGCTTCGCACTGCAGGTATCAAGGCAGATGTTTTCACGGAAAAGGAGCTTTCAAGACACCTTTCTTTCCTTGAAACAGATGTAATTACATTCAGCGAAGATGCAGTGGCTCCCGATTATGAATGTTACTGTGCACTTGATGTTGGTAACAGCAACAGAATCGGCGGTTGGGGCAAGTTTTTTGATGAAAAGGACAACACAGTATGTGTTGACCACCATCATCCCAGTGGCGAATTTGCGAAAACAAGTCATATTGAGCCATCCCGCAGTTCTACGGGTGAGCTTATATACGACCTTCTTACAGAATGCGGATTTCCGATAACTAAAGAAATTGCCGAGTATCTCTATTGCGCGATGTCATCTGACACAGGTTCTTTTCAGTATGCATCGGTAAATCGTCGCACTTATGAAATACTGATTGCACTTTCAGATACGGGAATTAACACAACATACCTTTGCAGTATGCTTTACGAAAGAAACTCCA
>JAZNLD010000171.1:0-23917 GCA_045578925.1 Clostridia bacterium | reverse complement strand
GGCTGTTCTCTTCATCGAACACTCCGTCTACCTTAACGACTTCAAACAAAACTGCACTCTTGGGGAAGTTGTACTGGAAGTTAAGTGTCATACCGAAGTTGTTGTAAATTACATAAGGTGACTTATTTGCTGAATCGTAAGTCTTACTATGTACCAACGGAACTGTCTGTGTTTCGTTTGCTCCGATGGGTGCTTGCGGTGAGTAGATTTTCTTAACATTTCCATCTGCATCAAGTGTGTATGCCACAATCTGATCTACAAGTGCAGGAAGATCTTCTGCTTCTGCTTTTTCATCATCAATCTTGAACTTATCACTTGTCTTGAGTTCCACATAAGTATTGTGCTGAGTCAACATATACAGAGTATTTTCTTTGCGGTGTGAGTATACACCATAAAGATATCCGTATGTAGTATCAGAACTGAGTATGTCGGTATAGTAACCAATTGCATAACCGTTCCAGTCAACACCTACTGTGATAGTAGATGATAATGCAAGATTTTCAAAACCGAAATTGCGGACTGTCTTAAGTCTGTTGCCGTCAATTACAATTTCGTAATCTTCTGCAGAAATTTCATTAACCTTACCAATTACCTTTACGTCAGAAACATACGCCTTTATGAGCTTTCCATCACGGCTCTTTGCAATAGCAAGTACATCGCCGGGGTTTAAATATTCCATGCGGATGTATCGTCCGTTCTTGGTAATGATTATCTTTTCTGCGTCTTCTCCCTCTTCAAACCCATATGTTTCCCATGTGAATCTGTCAAGGATTGATTTGTTAGTCGGGTCAACCTGAGCAACCATGATATATTCATAGTTTTCAATGTTTACAACGTCATACGCATTGTCACCGTTAGTATCAACCAAGGTAATGTATCCGTTGTTCGGGAAGAGATCTTCCTTACTTACAGTGTAGCATCTTCTACCATTATAGATAAAGTCTGCACTTCTGGAAATTTTTATTTCTCTCTTCTTTTTACCTTTCTTGTAGGTCAATGCGGTCAAATCTTTTTCTGCAGATGTTATCTGCTCGAAAGAAAGTCTTACAACAGAATCTTCAAGATTGTTTTCAATCATATGAATAACCTGGTAAGAAGTTCCTACCTTTTTATAGTAATAAATAACATTGTATCCAAGATACTCACTGAAGTCTTCATCGTCTACCATATAAAGATAATCTTTTCCGTCAACAGTAATTATCATCAGATTTTCTGCAAGTTCGTCTCTGCCTGCGATAGCTACACCTGCTACGGCGTTAACTTTACCTCTCGCCTTATAAGTTTCAAAAAACTTATTCATAATAACATTTTCACTTATTTTGTAGGTATTTGCATCAACAAACTCAAAGAGAGGAATTTCAAGCGCTGCAAAGAGAACTTTCTGCACCTGAGCGGGAGTGATTTTTTCTCCGCGACCTGCATATATGGGTTCTTTGCTGAGTGCCTTGTCTGCCTCAAGTGTTCCGCCGGGGAATTCCTTGTAACCTGTAACTGCGATGATTGCATCATACAATTCGCCGTAGGTTATTTCCTGTTCCGGCATAAATTCAGTTTCTGTTACGGGAGCCATAATGTTGTTTCTTGTAACAGATTCAATTTCTTTTGCATATTTGTGGGTTGCGGGAACGTCGCTATATCCTGTATCATTAACCGATATATTGAGGTTTCCGTAAGTTGTGATAATAGCAGCAAGTTCTGCACGGGTAATCTTACCGTCTGCTATATAATCAGCTTTTAAGATTCCAAGATCATATACGATTTCATATTTATCCGCGGCGGGCTTCATGGATATTTCTCCATCTCCGCTTGAGTTCTGAGCATCATAGTAGTTAAGAAGATTATAAATAACTACTGCTGCCTGTGCTCGTGTAGTACTTTTCTTAGGAGCGAAGAGATTACCTTCCAGGCCACTCATAATGCCTGCACTATTCATCTTTCCTACTGCATCAACAGCGTAATCTGAAATTTCATTATTATCGCTGAATTTGCTGCCTGAAGACTTCATCTCAATTCCGCAGTATTTCATTACACGATCTGCAATAACAGCAGCATCCTGTCTGGTAACATCCATTCCGTCACCGAACTTGGTTTCGCTGATGCCTGTAATTATTCCTGCATCGATTGCAGCCTTGATATAGGGTGCGCTCCATGAATTATTATCAATATCAGTGAAGTTAAGGTCGCCGCCTTTTACTTCGATATCAAAAGCGTTAACTATCATCTTTACAAACTCGTTTCTTGTAACGTGTCTGTCAGGATCAAATTTACCCTTACTTACACCGCCTACAATACCGCGGTTTGCGAGAGAATTGATAGCAATTACCGCCCAGGGAACATTCTGAAGATCGTCAAACAAGTTTGTGGGAGTTACGCCTGTTGCACCGGGTTTATTTATTACGGGAGGAGTAAATCCGTTACTTGTATTGTCTTCTTCTGTATTTTCTTCAACAGGAGCTGAAGGCTTGGGAGTTTTCTTCGCTTCTGTAAGACCTTTTGCTGCTGCAGCCTTCAAAGCGTCAATATCTTCGTATGTTTCACCAACGATATATGCACCGATGATTTCATACTGATAGTTGCTAAGTCCCACTATATTGATTCCCAAATCTGAATAGCATTCGAGAATCAATGCAACGATATCACTTCTTGTTGCGTTGTTGAATCTTTCAAGAAGTATAAGCTCGCGTGCTTTTTCAAGGAAAACGCTTACTGTTTCTTTTTCATCAGTAAGCTGACTCAAAAGAGTTATTACGTGTGCCTTCTGACCTTCATCAGCAAGTTTTTCATACTCATCAATGCTTCCGAGAAGGTATTCACTTTCTGCTTTTTCCTTAATATCAGAAGATGTGGCATTGTTGAACTCATATAAAGCTATTGCACTATGATAAAGAAGAATTACTTCATCAACTGTAGTAACTTCATCATTCATGAAGATCATTACTGCTTCATCAGGGAAGTCACCACCCATATATTCAAGGTTGAAGAGTGCGTAATGAGTTTCAAGTGCCTCGCGCACACCCTCGATTGTTTCGGCATCGTTAAGAAGCTTTACTGCATCTGCGATAGCCTGGTCTGTATAAACCTTGCTACTTGTTTCTGCATAAGTTACTTTCCCTGTTTTAAAGATTTTTGAATTAAATGTGGGGGCGAAAACTGCTCTTATGTAATAACCTGCATCATCGCTCTGAATCTGGTAGGTTGCGCCTGATGCTCCTGTGATTACATCCCAATCATTCTTATCTTCACTCTTTTCCCATGTAATCGCAACTGCGGGAGCTGAAAGGAGTCCGCTGTATGTGTAGCTTGCTCTCAATGTTTTACCAACTACTGCATCACCTGTTATTTCTTCAGTAGTAAGGCTTTCAGCACCGAATATGTCTTTAAGTTCACTTGTGGTATACAATGAAGCTACCTGACTGTCGGTAAGAATCTTATCCATTTCCAACGCCACATTTATACCTGCACTCTGAAGTTTTTCTTCCTTGAAGAAGGATTCCTTCAGGTAGAATACGGGACGAAGTTTCTGCGCGTTGTAACTGGAGTTACCTGTCATTGCGAGTGTTGAGTTATTTACCATGAAATGCTGAAGACCCGACTGTCCGTTCAAGGGAGTTCTTGTCCAGTATGTGTAAGAATCGCCCTTACCGATTTTGTCAGCGTACTTTATAAATTCCGTAACAGAAATGATACTGATGGGAGCAACAAGCATGGTTTCTGTTGTGAAACCTGCACCAAGACCGGGTTCAGTATGCCATGTGTGTAAGACCTCAATGTGTTCAAGGATACCTGTGGGTAACACTCCACTTATAAAGGAACTGTCCGTTCTGCCGAATGCCATGGTATATGTCAAACGGTACGGAAGAAGTGTTTTACCATTTACAATCTCGTCAAGCCATCTACCCTTTCTTTCGGGGTCAACTGCAGGAGCACCATAGATATCCTTACCCATAACGAAGTACTGCTTTTCGCCGTCTACAGTAACAGTATCAAGTACGATAAATTCCTTACCGTCAATCTTGAATACATTATCGGGATTTGTATTGGAAATCTTACTTGCATCTACTGATGCAGCTGATTTAGCAGTAAGACCAATTCGGTTTGCGCTGTCTGCTGCCTTTGCTTTTGCTGTTGCAAGTTCTGCAGCTGATGCTGATACTTTTGCATCAAGATCAGCGAAACTATTGAAACCCTTCTGCCATGCATCAAGAATAATCATAGATTTTTCAGTATTGGAATATGTAGTTCCACTATTTCCGATAGTAAACTCGGTAAAGTTGTTGAAAAACAAATCTCTTATTTCGCTGACAGAGGCGTTTTTAAAATCTCCGTATAATGTATCGTTTGCAAACACGGGAGCCGCTGCTGTAAAAAGCATCACCATTGCACAGAAAAGTGCAATAATTTTTTTATTCATTTCAAAATCACCTCTCTCTTATTTCTCTACAATAAATACTCGTGCCTGCGATACACTTTCATTTCCGGGGGCTGTCAGAAGCACATCGGAAACAGTAAGTGTTCCGTTTGCATCTGCGGTTATTTCGCCGGCTTTGAATGTGTAGCCGTCACCGCTTACGCCGGACTTAAGAGTACCGATAACATAAGTTTTACTACCACTTGTTATTGTGTTTATCAGATACTTGTCTGACACTACGGAAGCAGAGCTTCCGGAAATGCCGAAGCTGTATGCGTAACAGCCTGTTACCTTGTTGTTGGAAATCCATATTTCATATGACTTTCCTGCTGTTATCTGCTTGGTCGCAGACAATGCACCTGAAACAGAAATATCGGAGTTACTTCCTATGTATATAGGTTCTGAATAAACGGGAGTACCTACCATTTCAGAATTCTTGGTGTAAACCTTCACTCTTACCCACAACGCTCTGTCAAGTGAATAATCAAGTGCGCTTGTGTTTGTAGCAATTGCGCTGTAATCACCGTCGGCTTCTGTAGATGCTTCCCATTCGCAAACAACTTTAAAGTCATTTCCTTCTGCAACGCTATATGATGCAGTGAGTTTTTCGTTGTTTCCTGCTGACTGAAGTGAGCTTTCCAAGGACACGCCATTATCATTCTTGTTAACAGTTACTGATACACCAACTGTTCTTGTAAGAGCTACATCTGTCGGTATAGGAAGATTTTCAACCTTTACCCAATCTGAATAAGAAATGTCACCTTCAACAGTAACTCTTTCTTCCGCGAGTGTTTTCTTCTTGGGAATTACGCCCACGCGAACATATTTTCCTGCGTCCGCGCTTGCAAGCTTGTAATATCTTGCATCGCCTACATTCTGTACTATACTCATATCTTCGCTAACCTGCCATACATAGTCAGTTTCACTGCATATATCGCGGTTTTCGTCGTTGTATGAATATTTCGCATCAAGAATAGCACCGGGTTTGATACCGTTTTCTGACAGTATTTTTATATCAGAGGCTACAGGTTTTGAAATCGCTCTTATAGGATTAAGAGGAGTTGATTCGTATGATGCACCTGACATAGTGTCGGTCATGGGAGTTACCTTCATTCTGATATAACAACCTACATCATATTTTGTGGGAACATAATTTACATCTGTAGCACCGATAATTGTTGACCATGTTGTGCCATTTTTACTTCTTTGCCACTGAATCATAGTTCCGTCTTCGTCCTTTTCATCGAGTGAAAGGAAGCTGTAATAACCCTTAACTGTTTCTCCTACGATACCTCTGCCGATAACATAAACTCCATCAGCCATAGGAGGAATATCACTTTCTGTGATGTCTGAAACTTCTACAGAATTGTAAAGTTTATTGAGAGTTGTTACATCGTTCTTTGTTCTTATAAGAGAAAGTATCGCATCCCCTGTCGAACTGAGGTCAAGGCTAACCTTTTCAAAGAAGTCTTTTGAAAGGAAGAATGCTGCTCTGAGACCTGTTGAACTTGTCCACTTACCTTCAACTGTAAGACCAGTATTGGGTGAAGCCTGTGCTGCTACCAAAGGAGCACCTGTAAGTTCTCTTACAGTACGAAGTCCCCAGAAGCTTACACTACCATCATCGGAGTGACCAAATCTTCCGTTGTATTTTGACCATTCAGTCTGTGACAGAAGAACAATTTTACATTTTGTATCGTAATCTTTACTGAAGGGAACCTTTGAGCCACCGCCTTCAGTTCTGTATACTCTTTCTACAATGTTTTCCACAATTTCTTTTGGGAAATATCCGCTGTCAAGAAATTCTCCGTTGAGCCAATAAGCAATACTGTCCTTGTTTTCGGGATCAAAAGGAACGGCGCTACCGCTTGAGGAAAGAGGTTTTGATGCAACATATTTTTCTGTGAGAACAAAGTATCCTTCAGGAGTTTCATCAAGAAGAATAAATTTAAGATTGCTGTTCTCAAGTTTGAACATATAGTTCTTGGGAGCTTTCGCACGGGTTGTTGCCGGAGCAACAGTAACACGTTCGATAGCAAATGCATTGCTGAATCCTACAAGGAGATACACCAAAACAAGAGACAGCATCAAAATAGTTTTCAATGTTTTTCTCATTTAAGCGCACCACCATTTCTTGTGTAGATTGAAAGAAGAACATCAATGTCATTCTGATCAACTTTTCCATCGAAATTAAGGTCTGTTTCGGTGTTGTAGTTGTTGGAGTTGATGTCGTAAGTTACCTTTGAAATATCTTTAAGATTAACTACACCGTCGTTGTTAATGTCTGCCTCAAGATAGGGACCTGCCTGCATTACCCAAGTTCCACCATAGGGGATAGCACCAAGGTCTGTTGTATTTTCGTCAGTATAACCGAGCTGAATACCTGCACCTTTTGCGGGGCTGTCTGCAGTCAGTTCAAAGTTCTTATTTCTCCAATCCTTGAAACCTACTGCATCAAGATTTTCTTTATAATAACCGTTATTATCGATGGGCTCGTGTTCATAAGCTTCCTTGGGTGTTTCCTTAACAGTAATATCGCCAAGAGCATATGAATCTTCAATGTTAAGTCCTGCAACAAGCATATTGTGGTCGAACTGAATACCTCTGCCCATTGTGTATGCCTGACCCTTTTTGAAACCACCCTTGAATGTGCCGTCTTCTGCACAGACAATAACGCTGATGATGTTATTCTTGAAATGGAAGTTACTGTTGTTATCAATACCGCCGGTAAGAGAACCAACGTTTTCCTCAAATGCCGAGTCGGGGAATAAGAATGTGTTATTCCATACTCTGATGCCATCGTCACCGGGACGAATTACATCGAGTGGTTTACCGCTTGCATCCATAGGGAAGTTTTCCGCTACCATCCAGGAAAGGTTACCAAAGTCAGATGTACTTGCACCAATCTTGAACAAGCCAACATACTGGGGAGATGATATTCTGTAAGTCTTACCCTTATATGTAATGTGGTTTCTTGCAGAATTTATCAACCAGTTTTCTTCGGGTGTGTTATATACTACATTGTGGTGTATATTTACGTTTGTTCCGTAAGGAATACCTGACAAAGGCTGCCATGAAAATGCTTCAAACTGACGAGTGAATTCATTGTATGCAATTTCCATACCCTGAACGTTATCTTCTATTTCTATAGAGTTATCAAGGATTTTGTCGAACTTGTTTCCGTAAATCTGAACATTCTTTGCGGGAGTCTGTCTTGAACTACCCTTACCGCCGATAACGGTATATGTCCAGTAGCTGAAGTTACCGAAAGATGAGAAACCGTCAAGCAAATCATCAAAATGATTATATCTGATTATCCAATCCTCACCTATGTAACATGCTATACCGCCGCCTTCGTAGTTACATGTCATCTGATTTTTAGCATGCCAGAACCACAAAACTTTGGGAACTGTTACATTGGGAATTTGACCATTTGCATCAAGGATAAGGTCACCGTTTGCGTCAAATTCCATTGCTCTTGCAATGGGATCATCCTTATACTTTTCAAGGATTTTCATTGCATCGGTATATATAGGATAGGTTGTGTAGAAACAGTGTTCTATAATTATACGCTTTGATACGAATGTGGGGTCTGATGTAGCCGCACAACCGCCACGCACGCCCTCAATACATCCGATAAACCAGCAGTTGCTTACTGTAAGGTCGTTACATCTTGCCCATACTGCCGCTACTGCAGGCATTTTAAAGGTAATACCTGCGATAACAACATTTGCAGAAGCCTCGGTAGTTACGCCGAAAAGGACGCTTTCTATACCTGTGATACCACTCTGTCCCTGACCGCTGTATGTGTTGCCCTTCCAGTTACCGGAATTTGAGGTTGGTGTTCTTGTGAAATGAATTGTAACTTCGGGAGAGTTGGGATTGTCACTTACTATACAACCGTCGTTACCCAGTCTTACATACAATTTCTTATTTGTTTTGTCGTAGAAAAAGCCGTGTTCATAACCGGGCTGAACGCCTGTTTTTCCTTCGTCGTTAGCGTTACACTTATAAGTTTTAAGACCTGCAAGAGAAGTGTATTCAACAACCTGCACATCGTTTGCAGTCATTCTGTAGATGGGATAATCAAGAGGAATGGAGTAAAGACCAAGGGATGCATCCTCTAATTCCCACTCAACTGAGTGTTCTGCAACGGCTCTGTCTGCACCTGTGATTATAACGGAATCACGTTCAAACTTTTCCGCCTTGAACACAATGGGAGCATTCTTTGTGCCATTAGTTTTAAGTTCTACGTTTTCGTAGTAAATACCGGGGCGGATAATTACTGTATCACCGGGTTTAACTACGTTTGCTGCCCTCTGAATTGTCGCAAAGGGAGCTGCACTGCTTCCGTCTGCGCCGTCTTTACCTCTGTTAACGTCTACATAGTAATCTTTCGCAGAAGAGAGCATCGTGAGTGCAAGCATCATAGTAGCAAATAACATAAAAGCTAAAACGATTTTTGTGATATTCTTTTTCATCATTCACACTCCTTCATCAGTTTTGATACTTCCACACCCGCAAGAAGAACAATGCCGGTACCGTGAGTATCATTTTTGAGCCAAGGTAATTCATATTTATAATAGTCTGCTCTGAAAGAATAAGCCGAACCGCAACATACTCCGTAGACGTTACCGTCTTCGTCAACAGCTTCGCGACAAATAGCCTCAAAGCCCCTGATTGCAGCTTCCTTGAAACGTTCATCAAGCCTTCCTCTTAAGTATCCGCGTGCAAATCCATAGCTGAACATTGATGTACAAGATGTTTCACAGTAAGAATCCTTGTGAGTGAGCACCTGATGCCACATTCCGTTTTCGTCTTGTAGTTTCAAAATGCCTTCGCAGAAATCCGTATAGAATTTTAACACTTCATCATAGTATTTATGCTCACGGGGAAGTACTTCCAAAAGTTCGGTCAGCGCCACAATCGGCCAACCGTTACCTCTTCCCCACGGCACACAAGTTTTTTTGTTGTAGATAAGATTGTATACATGACTCATACAACCCTTATCTTCCATAAACAATTTTTCCTTAAAACATAAAACCTGATTAACTGCATCTTCAAGATATTTCTGCTCATTAGTGAGTTTATAATACCTGCAGAGGAAAGGAATACTCATATACAGATCATCGGCCCAGATGGTCTTGTAATCTATAAGTGAATCTTTTCTTTCTCGGTAGAACATGCCGTTTTCAAGTCGTTCCTGCCCGTTTTCGATATAATCCGCAATTCGATGGGCTATATTTTCAAATGCTTCTTTATTATCAGCGTACGGAAGCGCTTCTAAAAGAGCATTACCGCAGGAACCACAGTAATCCAACATTCCCAGACAGGAAATCTGTCGGTTGATTGAAGGAATACCATTAAGCTTCATATCAAAATCAGCGTATGGCTGATTATCAACAATCTTTTTGAGATGCCCTATTACATATTCTTTTATATTATTATCGGAAAGAGCGTTTGCTGTAGATATGAGTCCGTACAGCACAACACCGATAGGATATGTCCACTTTCCGTAGATATCAATTTCACGGAGAATCCTTATATAGTTTCTCGAAACTCCCGCAGTCCAGTATTCATTTGTAATACTGATGGGAGTATGTATATTTTTGTAGTTTATAACCGAAGGATTCTTTTCTTCCAACGGCCCGAGGAATAACCACTTGTCCTCGGAAATTATATATTCATCTTTTGTAAATTCAGCTTTTTTGCCGTTAATTTCTACATCGCACAAAAACTGAAATTCTTTTTCTGCCTTGCGGCTAATTTCAACAACAATGTTGTTTCTGCCTTGGGTCAGGTCGCAGGAAACGGAGAATCCCCCGCTTCCTTCCCCTGCTTTTTCAGAGTTTATGTACACGACAGCATCGTCCGAAGTAGAGAAGTTAAAGTTTGCTTTTGCATCCTTTTCTGCCACAACAGATGATGCTGCGTATACAAAACCTTCCTTATCATATGCTTTTTTATTTTCTTTCTCTGCCGGAATAAATTCTTCCGGCATATCCCCTTCAATTGACGGGAAAAGTTCGGGAGTTTTATATATGTCTTCTTCAAAGGCTTTTGTGTAAGCCATTCCGAGATAACCTTCATAGCCCTTAAACGGCAAATACAGATACATAGGTTTCCACGCGATACACGCTTCACCAAACTTCACGCCAAATCCCAGAAGTGATTTCTGCGCCTTGATGAATACAGGATTCTTACCCTTTTTAATGTTTATGAGAACTCTTCTCTTTGTTCTGACATTTTCATCGTTAACGGTTGTCTTGGCTATACACTCGCCATTTACCCAGATGCTACCGCCACTTGTAAGCTCGGTACCGATTGTCATCTGCATATCCTGCAGAGAATATATGTAAGTAAGAGCGTACGCGTAACTTTCAAATGCTGCATCGGGATAAAGTTTGTCAAAGTCTATATCAAACATACCATCAGGATACTGCCTGAATTCGTTTTTAACAGAAGGCGCGACAAAAAATTCACAAGGGGAATTGTTGTCGATATATCTGTATGCAATTGTTTTTAAGGTGTCATTTACAGAATTTCCGTAAATGCTCTTTTTGTTATCCAAATAATTCAACATAAATAAACTCCGGTCTGAAACAAATTTTTATTCCTTAACGCCACCGATAACCAGTCCGCCCATAATCTGTTTTGAGAAACAGAAGAATACAACAAGCGGAGGAATGATAGAAAGCATCATAAGTGTCATGTACTGGTCTGCAGAAAGCTGACTCTGCAAATTAAATAACATAACAGATACCGGTTGAGTGTTGGGCTCCTTAAGAATAAGGAAAGGCCACATAAAGTTACCCCAAGCCGCAACAACTGTAAATATTGCCACAACCATAATAATGGGTTTACTGAGCGGAACAATCATCTTTACAAAAATGCCGAGTTCCGATTCACCATCAATTCTTGCCGCTTCAACAATTGACTGAGGTATTGTATCAAAGAAGTTTTTGAACAACATAATGTTGAAGGCGCTAAAGCAGGCCATCATCCAAATAGGAAGGAAACTGCCTGTAAGATTGATTCCAAGATAAGGAACATCTACGAACTGTGAAAACAACGGTATCATATTCATAGATGTGGGAAGAAGCATTGTAATAAACACCATCTTATAGATGATTTTGTGACCTGCAGGTTTTAATTTTGAGAAAACATAGCCTGCCATACCATTGAAAAGTATTGTACAAACAAGGTCACCTATGATAATTATGGCTGAGTTTTTCAGATATTTGACAAATTTCAGCTTTTCCCAAAGTTCAATAACTTTCTGCGGCTCAAAACTTCTGGGAATAATGGTAGGAGGAATCTGGTTGAATTCCTGTGCATTTTTGAAGCTTGATGCAAATATCCATAACGTAGGAAGCAATGTTACCATACACATAAGTATGAGAATCGCCACAACTAAAATATACATTCCTTTGTAAAGGGGGCGTTTTATGTCCGCATCGCTTATGAGTCTTGTAGAAGTAGACTCCTGAATTTTTTTGAGTTTCTTTTTCATATTACACCCCTCCTTACTGGTTCAGCTTTTTTTCCATTTTTGTATAGAAAATGGTCATGAATATCAATATGATGAAGGTTATAACACCTGTCGCCATACCTTTATCAAACTGATAGTACTTAAATGCATAATTGTAAGCGAGAAGCGCCAGGGACTGGGTCGCACCGTCGGGGCCACCGCCTGTCATTGTAAGAGGCTGTTCCATAACCTGGAATACGCCTATAATCTGTCTTACAAAAAGCAAAAGAGCAATCGGATATATCTCCGGGAGAACAATATATCTGAACTTGTGTCTGATTTTAGCACCATCAATGGCTGCCGCCTCATACAAATCAGGATTTATTCCTTGTAGGGCTGCAAAATACATCAGTATCGTACCGCCCATACCACTCCACGTCATAGTAACAACAATCCAGACAATGGACATTTTAGGATCCTGAAGCCATTCATAAGGAGTTGCTCCAAACATGCCGAAGAATGTGTTAAGAAGACCCGTTGCATCAGGGTAATATATGTAGCGCCACAACATATAAACAGCAATGCCGGGCAAAACAACGGGAACATACATTGCCAATCTGAAGAAATACTGTCCTCGTCTCACCTCATTAAGCAGTATTGCTATAATGAGGGGAGGAAGGAAACCAATCAGAAGGGAAAATCCCGTGTACTTGAAAGTATTTACAAGCACTGTGAGGAAGTTCGTATCTGTTATAATATCAATGTAGTTTTCTAAACCGACAAATTCAAGTTTTACACTACCTCTCATTTTGAAAAGAGAGCTATAAAATCCCATCAAGGTCGGACGCCATACGATAAAGTATGCGAAAAAGAGTGTAGGAAGAATCATCAACCAGCCTACAAGATTCTTCTGGAATGAGCTGTTTAACAATCTTTTTCGTTGTGCACTTGGTTTCACTGTATTCTGCACAGCTGTACCTCCTTGTTAATTAGTCAATTTTATCTAAGTGGTTCTTCTGGAAGTCGCTTGCCATCTGCTTTACGATAGCTGCAACGTCTGCATTCTCATCTGTGAGCACCTTCTGGATACCACCGTCAAGAATGCTGTACAATTCCTGTGTGCAAACAGGATCTTCTTCGTGGATTGTTACTCCATCGAACGAAGAGTAGTCAGCAAAGTTCTCAACAGGAACATTTGCGTATATATCTCTAAGTTCTGTATCCATAGTGATTCTTTCATCGTTAATCCAAAGACGAAGAGCAGGTTCTCTCATAACAGGAACATTTTCCTTGTTGTCATTTTCCATACTTGCTGCATTTGCCTGCTTGATTTCTTCTGTAACCTTGGGAGAATGGCCCTTGATTTCAAGGAACTTGAAGATAGCATCAATCTGTTCGGGTGTTGATTCAGGAGAAATTGCATAGTAGTTACCACCCATAAGAGCGTATCTACCCTTAGGACCTGCGGGGACTCTTGCAAAGCAGATGTTGTCTTTGCTCATTTCATACTTCTTTACAAGCATTCTTTCCGGGGGATGAATGATGTACATAGCCGCCTGGTTTGTAGCAAAGAGCTGCTGTTCATCTGTAATATTAAGGAGTGCGTTTTCAGGCAATACATTGTATTTCCACTTAAGATCCTTAATGAACTGAAGAGCTTCTACACATTCTTTTGTATCGAATGTAGCAATCCACTTACCGTTCTTGTCCTGTTTCATGAATTCTACGCCGTAGCTCCATGCAACATTTGTGAAAATCCAGCCGCCCTGATTATCCTTTGTGGGGAACATAATGCCGGCTTTGCCTGTCTTTTCTTTTATTGTTACAGCAGCCTGAGCAAGTTCTTCATAAGTCTGAGGATACTTCAATGTGCCGTCTTCGTTTACAAGACCTGCTTCAATGAAAAGTTCTTTGTTACAAGCAAGTCCAAGTGCATATGCAGTCTGGGGAATACCGTAAACCTTGCCGTCTCTTGATACCTTGTCAAGAACAAGGGGATTAAGACTTTCGATGTACTTGTATTCTTTACTTGCTTCTGTAATGTCTGCACAGAACTGGCTGTTGATGACATTGTTCGCCTCTGTGTAAGAGATAACGTACAAGTTGGGAAGCTGACCGCTGATTGCACGTGTGATGTAGCTTGTGGTGTTACCTGTAGAAGAGTCGGGTAATACTTCAATACCGTGAAGCTCTTCCATAGAAGATTTATAACCTTCATACACTGCATAAGTTGAATCAGTTTCTGAGGGCCAATCCCCGATTGAGATTGAAACTTTTTCGTTTGTCGCTTTGTCGCCGCAACCGGAAAGCATTAATGTTGTACCGGCTAATGCAACAACGAGAATTGCTGAAACGATTCTTTTTGTCTTTTTGAACATAGTTTTTCCTTCTTTCTCTTATAGTGTTGTACATAAATTTTACTACGGTGACCTCAGAACGGCAACAACCATTAACGTAAGTAATGTTTCATTTTTCGCCAAAAGCACATATTTCGTGCAAACTTTATTGTGTTTTTTCAGCTTTCACACTAAGAACTCTTGCAAAAACCACCTTGATTGGGAAAAATTTCTTGTGAAAAGTTTTTTGTCCATATATTCTTAATTGCAGATATTTTGACATTCGCAACTTATGAGAACAAAAAAAACTGATATTTCCTGAAACTATGTATGTATTCAGACGCCATTAATAGTTAAAAAAATATATCCGATAACATTTGGTAAAATCCTGATTGCTTCAAGCGTTATTTTCAAATCAATTTTTCTTGGACAAAGACATCGTTACTGTTACACCTCGTCTCATCGTGTGAATACTTCTCTGGGGCGGCGGATTTATTCCTGTATATAATGAAACAAAAAAATTAAATGAAGAATAATACCAGCATAAGCTTCACAGTAAAACTTTTCTTTAAGTAGAATTATTTTCAAGTAAAAGAACCTTGACTTTTTTTGAAGTCAAGGTTCTTTTTTCGATTAAACGGTTTTGAAATTTTCAAACTTCTCTACTAAAAACATCTCCCTGTTTTACAATCCTCGACAGCTCCTCCGCGATAGCAAAGCTCGTTAGGGCACTTCCCCGTTTCCATAAATCCTACTATATTCTTAACAGTTGTTTCGGCTATATTTGAAAGTGCCTCCTCAGTCAGAAATGCCTGATGTGAGGTCACGATAACATTGGGCATTGAAATAAGCCGAGCGAGGGTATCGTCCTCCACGATATGGCCTGAAAAATCCTCAAAGAAGAAGTCTGACTCCTCCTCGTACACGTCAAGGCACGCTGCACCTACTTTTCGCGATTTGATGGCATTGAGAAGTGCCTCGGCATCGACAAGTGCTCCACGTGAAGTATTCACGATTATTACGCCCGTTTTACATTTCTCAAGGCTTTCCGCATCAATTATATGGTCAGTTTCTTCTGTCAGCGGACAATGAAGGGATATAATATCGCTTTCTGCAAAAAGAGTATTAAGGTCGACATAGCGGATTGTATCGCCATTATCAATTTCCTTTACAGGGTATTTATCGTATGCAAGCACCTTCATACAAAATCCGCGACAGATGTCAACAAACACACGACCTATACGCCCAGTACCGATGATGCCGACAGTTTTGCCGTAAAGGTCAAACCCCGTCATACCGCTTAAGCTGAAGTTAAAATCCTTGGTCCTGATATACGCCTTGTGAATACGCCTGATGGATGTAAGAAGCATTGCCATAGTATGCTCTGCAACGGCGTATGGCGAATACGCAGGCACGCGCAGTATATGGATTTTACCAAATGCATACTTAGTATCAACATTATTAAATCCCGCACAACGCAACGCAAGAATTTTTATCCCCACTTCGCACAATCGGTCGATTACGGCAGAGTCTACAGTATCATTTACGAACGCACAAACGCCGTCAAAACCGCGAGCCAGATATGCCGTATCCTCGTTTAATTTTGTTTCAAAGTATTTGAATTTAATTCCGTATTCCTCACCGAATTTATCAAAGGATGGCTTGTCATAGGGTTTTGCATCAAAAAAAGCAATTTTCATATTTTTACCTCCAGACAATCAAGTTATGCTGTAACTTAATTTTTACAAAAATACTCATAATTATTCTTGCAAAATACGAAAAAAAGGAATATAATCATAAGGATGATTAAAAACTGAAAAGAGGTAATTCATTATGACATTATTCGGTGGTGTTGTTCCTATAAACGAAATAACATTTCTTGTATTCTGCGTGTTCGCTATTTTGGCAATAGGTTACGCACTCGGAAGAATAACAATTAAAGGTGTATCCCTTGGTAGCGCGGGCGTATTTCTTGTTGCATTGATATTCGGTTGCCTCTTCTACGGCAATCTTGAAGCACAGCTTCCCGAATATACAACCAATGCCCTCAAGATTGTTGAAAATCTTGGTCTTATCCTTTTTGTTTCATCAGTCGGATTTATTGCAGGACCCAAGTTTTTCAGCAATATGAAAAAGAACTTCACATCTTATGTGCTTCTTGGTCTTGTAATTATTGTTTCCGGTGCTATCGTGGCTGTTGGTTGCGTATATGCCGGCAAGCTCATGGGTGAAACCGATATGGAAAGATTAAGCGCAATCGTTTCAGGACTGTTTGCAGGGGCACTTACCTCTACTCCTGCATTTTCAGCTGCAAAAGCATCAGTTGCAACGCCCGAGCTTGAACAGCTTGTTTCAGTAGGGTATGGTATCGCTTATATTTTCGGTGTTATAGGTGTCGTTTTATTCGTTCAGCTTCTTCCCAAAATTTTGAAGGTTAATATGGACGAAGAACGCGCAAAGCTCGTTGCAGCACAGGAAGCAACTACAAAAAAGGAAACAGGTAAATTGATTAACCTTGATGATTTCGGTATTGCTCCCTTCGCAATCGCGGCATTGATTGGTATTTTCGTTGGTATGATAAAAATCCCGCTTTCAGGCAAGGGTCTTGACGGAACAACATTCTCACTCACAACAACAGGCGGATGCCTTCTTACAGCACTTGTTTTCGGACACTTCGGAAAGGTTGGCAAAATCAACATTATGCCTTCTACAACAACTCTCAAAGTGTTCAGAGAATTAGGTCTTGTATTCTTCCTTACCGGCGCAGGTATCGCAGGTGGTGCAAAATTTGTTCAGGAATTCAAAATTGACTACTTTATATACGGCGTTGTAATGACAATACTTCCTATGATTATAGGATTCATCTTCGCTAAATATGTACTTAAAATAAGTGTTCTCAACACCCTCGGCTCAATCACAGGTGGTATGACAAGCACTCCTGCACTTGGTACTCTTATCCACGTTGCAGGTACTGAAGACGTTGCAGCAGCTTATGCGGCTACATATCCCATCGCACTTGTTGCGGTAGTTTTTGTAGCACAGTTTTTGATAATTTTATTCTGATAAAGAAGGAAGCGTTCCGCTTTACTAGCCTCGCGTAATTACAAAATTTAAAACCAGCAAATGTTACTCGCGATGAAATCACACAAATTCCTATATGGTAAAAAAGAAGCGTGCCGCTTCACCCATTTCGCGTCCTGACCAGAATTTAAACAGACAAGTGCCACTCGCGATGAAATCACACAAATTCCTATATGGTAAAAAAATCCGCTTTGGAATATTCCAAAGCGGATTTTCTTTTATTCTTCTGAAGTTAAAAGCGTTACATTTGCTTCTTCAAGTTTTCTCCTCATTTCTTCGTCAGCTATGCTTTCTGTTACGAAGTAATCAAGTTCTTCAAACGAAGCAAGTTTTGCAAAACCAATTCTTCCGATTTTTGTTTTTTCACAAACGTATATCTTCTTGCAGGAAGATGCCATCATACACTTTTTCATAGCGCATTCCTGCTCGTTACTGTCAAGAACACCGAGTTCACTTGTTACGCCGCGGCTACTGAAAAAGATTTTGTCAGCCACATATTTCTCACGAACACTATCCTCAGCAATGCTACCGACAAAAGATGAGTTTGGGCCAACCATACCGCCTGTACCGATTACCTTTATATCAGGGTTTTGTGAAAGCTCTCCGATTGAATCAAGCGAGTTTGTCACAACGGTAATGTTTTTCATTTTCTTGAGCTCACGCGCGATAAAATAAGTCGTTGTAGATGCATCAAGGAAGATTGTGTCACCAGGCGAAACAAGATCCGCCGCAATCGCTGCAACTCTTTCCTTTCCTTCTACATTTATCTTTCTGCGTTTTTCAAGAGAGGGCTCGTGCTTATTATCATCAATCGGTACTGCACCACCGTGAGTACGCAAAAGTCTTTCTTGTTTTTCAAGCTTTTCAAGATCGCGTCTTATAGTTTCTTCCGCAACGCCGAATTCCAAACTGAGCTTACTTACGGAAACAGCGCCCTCATCTCTCAATTTTTCAAGGATAAGCTGTTGTCTTTCGATTGCAAACATTTAAATTCTCCTTGCAAAGTTTTATTTTTTGATGATAGTTACCATATCACCGTTACGAAGACCTGCGCTATTAGCATCGTCAGTATCAATGTGCATTTCTACATTGAAGTCGTCACGCACACGAATCTGAACATCATAGAATTTTGTTGTCTTTTCCTTACCGTGGCAAACTACATCTACCCAGTCGCCATCTTTAAGCTCATGCTGCTCGGCATACTGGGGAGTAAGATGAATGTGACGGTTGGCGATGATAACGCCCTCGTTAAGATAAACGCTACCCTTGGGGCCTACGATTACCATACGCTCGCTACCTTTAATATCGCCAGAAGGACGCACGGGAGGACTTACCTTGAGAATGAATGTATCAGTTCTTGATATTTCAATCTGAGTGTCCTTACGCACAGGGCCTAACACACGAACCTTCTCAATAGCTTTAAGAGAAGGGCCAACGAGTGTTACACACTCCTCCGCCGCATATTCGCGTCCCATGAGTGTTTTCTTTTTTGTAAGTTCGTATCCCTTACCGAAAAGAATATCAAGATGCTCTCTTGAAAGGTGGATATGACGCTGTGAAACACCGATTTTAACTTCACCGGCATCACCACCGCCGTTAAGAGCCTTTTTTACAATGTTTTCAATTTCTGTTATATTCATAGATATTACTCCTTAAAGAGTTATATGTTGCTTTTATTCTCACACTTCAAGGTCGAAGAACTTCATAATCTCTGCATGAGGGCGCGCAATTACTTCGCATCCGAAAATATCGCCGAGCTTCTTCGCACCTGTACAACCTGCTTCCACGCCTGCCTTAACTGCTGATACATCACCTGTAACGATAAATGTAACAAGTCGTCCGCCAAGACGCTTTTCAGTATGTATTACGCGTACATTAGCCGCCTTGAGCATTTCGTCAAGTCCACTGATTGCGGCAACAAGACCCTGAACCTCAATAATACCAATTGCGCTGTAATTTATGTCCTGATCAACGATGGGAGCACGCTTACCAAGTTTTTTATTGAACTTGTCGCGGTTTATATCAAGAAGGTATGCCATAGGCTCTGTCTTGTCATCGGGATGAGCAATAATGTGTGAAACAATATACTTACCCTGACCTTCGGCATATTTTTTTGCAGCTGCAATTGCTGACTGAACCGCACTTGTATCGCCCTCAATTTTAACCTCCATTACAAGCGGAGCAGGAACATCGGTTCTTATGGGACGGTTTCTGTCAAAAGCTATAACTCTTACATCCGCAGTTTTTGCACAGAGGTCTGCAACGCAAACTGCAGTTGTAAAGCTATATACTTCTATCATTCCTAAAGCTTTCATTAGTCACTACTCTCTTTCGGTTATACTATATGGAATCCATCCACCATTACACAGCGTCTTGCGCGTGTGAATGAGTGAGCCGCTGTAAGACCTTCACCTGTAGGTCCTGCGATTGTGAATGTTGTGTAACCTTCACCGCCTGCACCGATACCTGCGTATGAGGGTGCATTCTTAACGAAGATTGTTGTTTCAACTTCACGAGCGAAGCGTGTAAGATTATCCACATTCTTGGAATGGATATGCGCGCTGTGTCTTCTGCCGTTTTCAGCCTTAACGCCATATTCTATAGCCTGATTTATGTCGTTTACACGTACAATGGGAAGAATGGGCATCATAAGTTCAGTCTGTACAAAAGGATGGTTGAAGTCTGTTTCACAGATGATAAGTCTGGGGTCAGCTTCAATGCCGATTTCCTTGAGGAACTTGCTTGCATCCTTACCAACAAATTTCTTATTGATAACATATTTTCCGTCTTTTTCAACGAGTGCTACCTTGATAAGCTTTTCAATGTCAGCACCCTTTACAAGATATGCGCCGTTTTCAAGCATACTTGCAATAAGTTTATCTGCAACTGAAGAAATTACGAAGCATTCCTTTTCAGCGATACAGGGAAGGTTGTTGTCAAAGCTTGCGCCTGCAACAATGTCTGCGCCAGCCTTTTTGATGTCTGCTGTTTCGTCAACGATAACAGGAGGATTACCCTCACCTGCACCGATAGCTTTCTTACCTGATGAAAGAAGCATCTTTACAACGCCGGGCCCACCTGTTGGACCAGGGGTCTTGATGCATTTTGATTTTACCATTTCTTCAGATGTTTTCATTGTGGGGTTAGCCACAGATACTACAAGATTTTCAGGGCCGCCTGCTTCAAGAATAGCACGGTTAACAAGGTCAACTGCTGTATTTGAAGTAAGCTTTGCACCGGGATGGGGGTTGAATACAACGGCATTACCTGCAGCAATCATACCCATTGAGTTACAGATTACTGTTTCACTGGGGTTTGTTGAAGGTGTAATACTACCGATAATTCCGTAAGGAGCCATTTCAACGAGTGTAAGACCACAGTCACCTGTCCAAACCTTGGGATCAAGGTCTTCTGTACCGGGAGTCTTGTTAGCTACAAGCTGATGCTTGATAACCTTATCACTCACTCTGCCCATACCTGTTTCTTTAACGCCGAGTTCTGCAAGAAGCTGTGCGTTATCAAGAGTGTATTTACGGATTTTTTCAATCATAACTTCGCGCTGTGCAACTGTATATGATCGAAACTTCTTATAAGCTTCTGCCGCTGCTGCGATAGCGTCTCCCATTTCGTCAAATACACCGAGGAGCTTCTTCTCCTTTTTATTCTGCATTCCCATTTCTGAAAGAACGCTTTCTACAATCTGGCTTATATATTTTTCATCTACCATTTTTAATGCCCCCTAATCTTAGAGAATATTCTTCCACAAATCCTGTGAAGGTCTGGGAATTACTACACTGTCAAGATACATTCCGCCATCCTGACACTCTTTTTTCGCTTTTTCAATAGCCGCTGTAACTGCGCTGATGCTACCTGTAACAAGTACATAGCTCTTACCGCACATACCGCGTGCAAGTCGTACTTCAATAAGTTCAACCATTGAAGTTTTAACTGTATTATCTGCTGCAACAACCGCTGCTGCTGCGCTGTATGTTTCAAATACGCCAAGCGCCTCAACCTCATTAACCTGTGTCGCACCACAGATTGCAGGAAGAAGATCCTTGTGCGGATTACCAAGCACGAAGCTGTCAATAAGCTTTGCGCTGAATCTCGTTGTACAGGTATCTACCGCTGCCTTTACCGCACTTATTTCGCCTGCAAAAACAACCATATATTTACCGGGACAAACTGTACTTGCTTCGATAATTTCAACATCGGCTGTCTTTACGATTGTATCTGCAGCCTGCATACCTGTTGAAACAGTTGAGTATTCTACCATTCCTATTGCTTTATTCATTTAGGTATCATTTCCTTTCTGCAGATTTAACAACTATCATTTCGTCACTGATTTTAAGCACCTTTCCATCCACAGGAGCGTGAATCGGAAGTCCGAGTGCCTTTTCGGGAGCAGTTGCAATAACATCTCCCATTTTTACATTGTCCCCCTCTTTAACAGCGGGTACGCTCGGCGCACCGATGTTCTGACGGAGAGAAATGTAAAGAGTTTTAACATTAACCTCATCATCTGTAAGCAGAGATGGATTATTATACTTTTCAAGGTCAAGCTTCTTACGAAGTCTTGAAGTTGTAAGTCTGCGCATCTTTCTTTCGGGAAGCGGATGCGCCTCTATTTTATCGGTATTTTTAATACCGTTTTTCGCAAGAGTCTGTTTAGCGACACCGATAAGAGTTCGGGGATTAAGTCCCTGCTTGCAGGCAACCATTTCACAAAGTCCGCACTGCGAACAGTACTGTGTATTAAGATAAGCCTGTGTATCGGCTATGTCGTCGCTTTTTACACCACGCATAAATCTATGCGGTTCAATCGGATAACCAAGAAGGTGTCTTGGGCACAGATCAGTACACATCTGACACTGACAACACGCTGACATCGTACGACGCTTTAAAACACGCACATTCTGTCTGCGACTCATAATTACTGGGTTATCCTCGGGCAGAACCAATATACCGTTAGTAGTTTTTGTTACTGTTTCGGTATCCTTGGCGAGCTTTCCTGTCATCGGACCACCGCTTAAAATAGCGGTGTTATCCTCTGTCACTCCGCCTGAAAGCTCTACAAGATATGTAAGAGGTGTTCCGAGCGGAACACGATATGTCTGCGGATTTTTTACTGCACCGCCGACAGTTACATACTTATGTGTAACCTTTTCCCCATTGAGCGCGCGATAGATATTAAGTACAGTTTCTACATTATATACTATAACACCGACATCAATGGGAAGCCCCCCTGCAGGAACTGTTTTCCCTGTCACATCGTAAATGAGGACAAGTTCGTCACCTGCAGGGTATGCTTCGTACAGATAGTCTGTTTTACCATTTGGGAACGCCTGGATATCTCTCTCAACCGCCTCGGCAGTAGTTTTGTAACTACGCTTCATAGCGATATGAAACTCCTTCGCCCCTATGCACTGACACATTTTGTCAAGAGTGCTTATTATCTCAAAAGAATAGCGTTTGAGAAGCTGACGGTGAAGTCTGAACAAAGGTTCACACTCAGCACAGTTGAGGATAATTGTATCCGCTTTATCGCTGAGCTTGGCATATGATGGAAAACCTGCGCCGCCACAACCTGCTATGCCTGCATCCTGTATTAAACTTTTAAGCTCGTCTAACTTCATAGCAATCCCTTCCTGAGAATATGGGAGTATACTCCCGTATGTGTAAGATTATTTTACTGATGAAAGGTCATCAATAATTCCGACAATTGCCGCATCAATAGGAGCAGTATTCTGCTCAATACCGATTCTTGCAGCGCTGCCGATTGCAACAAGAACAGCTTCGCCCATACCTGCACCTACATTGTCAACTGCGACAATGCGCTGCTTTTTATCGCCGTAGCCTTCAATAGTTTCAACTATCATAAACTTGTTGCCTACAAGATTTTCGTTCTTCCGTGTTGAAACAACACTTCCGACAACTTTACCAATTAACATTCTATCTCCCCCAATTATTTAAGAGTGGGAAGAATCTTTTCAACATCGCCGTGAGGACGAGGAATAACATGAACTGCTACGAGTTCGCCGAGTTTTCCTGCATTTGCGCTACCTGCTTCAACAGCAGCCTTAACTGCGCCTACATCACCGCGTACCATAACCGATACGAGTCCCGAACCGATTTTCTCGGTGCCGATAAGTACAACCTCTGCAGCCTTTACCATTGCATCTGCTGCCTCGATTGCTGCGGTCAAGCCGCGTGTTTCTACCATACCAAGTGCTTCTTTAGCCATTTTAATTTCCTCCGTTAATTTTTATCAAATGCGTTTAGTTTTAACATAGGTTCTGTTTGTTCCTCGGTGTTTGGAATTATGTATGATGTTACAACACCCGAAACACCGTTTGCAGCCTCTATGGCAGCCTCTACTGCCGCCTCAACGCTATCAACATTGCCTCTGAATTTTATTGCCACAATAAGCGGAACTGATAATTTATCGGGGTTGCCCGGCTTGTTTTTGTCAAAGTGTTCTACCGTAACATCAGCCGCCTTGCAGCCTGCATCACAAGCAACAAATGCTGCTACCAAACCGTAAACCTCAACTATTCCGGTAGCCTTACCCATTATTTAGTCCCCCTTATTTGTTGATGATTGCAATCTTGAGGCCTTCCA